>JANXQR010000092.1 GCA_025353435.1 Acidobacteriota bacterium
CGACGCCGAGTATTGGGTCACGCCCATCGATCCCAAGACTACGAAGGAAATGGCAGACTCCAGGCTGCGCGAGTACAACAACTGGGTGCTGCAGTGGCTCACGATTCATGAGGCACTTCCCGGCCACTACGTGCAGGCCGAGCATGCCAACGAGATTCAGCCGCTTACGCGCCGCCTCGTCCGTGGACTTTACGGTAATGGCGCCTACGTTGAAGGCTGGGCCGAATACATTGCGCAGAACATGATGCAGCAAGGCTACGCCGGCGGCGATCCGCGTTACCGCCTCAGTTATCTCAAGGTCTGGTTGCGCGCCGTTGGCAACACTATCCTTGACGTGCGCATGCAAACCACGAACATGACCGATGACGAGGCCATGTCGTTCATGATGAATGATGCTTTCCAGACCCGCGCCGAAGCAGAAGGCAAACTGGAGCGCGCCAAACTCACCTCAACGCAGCTACCCACGTATTACGTGGGCACCAGCGATTGGTGGCGCCTCCGCCGCGCGTACGAATCAGCCAAGGGCAAGGACTTCACACTCGCTGAGTTTCACGACCGCGCTCTCGACGAGGGCGCGCTTCCCGTGCCGTGGCTCGGCGATCTTCTGCTGCCGAGGAAGTAGCACCGCTCCGCGTGAAACCCGTAGCGCAAAAGTCCCGGCGGCAGGTTCACAGGCATGCCGCCGGGACCAATCCACCTGTTCTTAAATCTCAGAACGCCGGCGGATTTCCCATGACGGCAATCGACACCGTCCCTTGATTGGCGAGCGCCGTGGCCAGCGAGAAGCCTGGACCGGTGCTTGGCGTCAAAAACGGAGTGAGCGCCGCAACAGCGGACTTGGGCCCGTTGTAAACCGCGTTCAGCCCGTCAGTTTGCTCGTACGCCAGGTTGTTCGCGGGATTCGAATTGCTGATCACGCGACCTAACACTCGGTGCTCCGCCTCGATACCCATGATGGACGCGGCAACCTTGGCAAAGTAATCAAGTTGCTTGGCAGTGTAGGTATTCCCGTCGCCGTCATCCACATGTGCCGACTTGACCGAGAACTCCTGAATCGCGTTCAGGTAGGCGCCGATGAAGGCATTTTCAAGCGCATCCAACAGGCCGGTGAAAGCCGCCAGCGAGTCAAATGTGCCTGCCGGGAAATAGAACGTCTGCACCGGATCACCGGCAGGACCGGAGATTCCGAGCAACGACCGGAACAGGTCAGCATGCGCGATCTCTTCCGTCAGTGCCGCTTGAATATATTGCACATTACCGGCATTTCCGTTGGCCTGCACATTGTTGGCCGAGCCACCGGGGCCGGCGAGGTTCACATCCTGAATCACGCCGCCGACGAGGCCGTTGTAATAGAAAGTTGTGGCCAGGTCCTCCGCAATAAGGGCAGCGGCAAATATCTCTTTCACCGTGTCCATGGCCTGCGCCCGCTCCTGCGCTCTCTGTGCTGGTGACTCGGCTGCCGCCGCCTTTTGGCTGCCGAGGGTAAGGGTGGCTGCCGCGCCCAAGCCGGCCAGCCCAGCCCGGGTTAGGAATCTGCGGCGCTCCAGCCGCGTCTCTGCAATCGTGTCGATCAATCGACCCGTTTCCTGAATCTTCATGGGAAATGTATTCCTTTCACTGACCTGGATTAAGCAGTTGCCGACGGAGGTTTGGGGAATCGCGGACTCGCCTTGCGGCGAGTGAAGCGCTATCCTCTCGTCTGCACAAGGAACGGTTGGGTTTGCACTTTGGATTGGAGTTGCCAGAGAATTATTTTTAGCTGGACGCACTTAGGCCGAAGTTAGCTCGAAGAGCCAAACTTCTCGACAGATCCAAGCTCGCCCCGTGTTATGGCGACAACCGTGTAAGTTAAGGGATCAGCATTTCCCGCTAGGCCGAATGGGTGATCCTGCCTCCTGCACCGGCATGGTCTGCGGCGTGGGCATTTGTAACGGCACAAAACCCGCCAGATCGTTGGTGCACTCCGCCGTAATGGTGGACAATGCTCCCGCCGTTGACGGCAAACTTGGAATGGAATAATCCGGTTTGGTGAAGTTGAATGCGCTCGTCATGTCGCCCACCGCGGCGCGCCGCCACGCTGAAAGGTTCGGCACCTCCGCCCCAAAGCGCGTCTCCAGGAAGCGGAGCAACGACGTGTGATCGAACAGGTCCGATGACACGAAGCCCCCGCGGCTGAAGGGAGAAATGATCGTCATCGGCACCCTGAATCCCAACCCGATGGGGCCCGCAATCCCGCCACCGACCGTCGGATCCGGCACGGCGGCCGCGGTGACGTACTCTCCTGCCGTCCCTGGCGGGGCCGTCATCGGCGCCACGTGATCGAAAAACCCGCCGTTCTCGTCGTAGGTTACAAACAGCACTGTTTTTGCCCACGCCGCCGGATTCGCCGTAAGCGCGTTCACAACTGCAGAAACCGTGATCTCTCCGTACAGAGACGGCGACGGTGGATGTTCGGAATTCACTCCTGAGGGAATCAGCCACGACACTTGCGGCAGGTTCCCGGCTGCAGCATCAGCGACAAAGTCCGCCGGGAACTGCGAGCCGAACGCATTCTTGTAAATCTGAGTCGTCGGATCCTGGAAGTTCTTGAAGTATGGCAGCACATTATCTGTCAACAGGATGTTGTCGTCCGGCGAAGCGTACACCTTCCAGGAAATCCCCCGTGTCTGCAACTGCTCCGGCATGGTGGTATAAGTCAGCTTGCCAAGGAGCGCCGGCCGGTTCGCCAACAGCGTCTGCAGCAGCGGGCCGCCATTTTTGCCATCAGGATCGATCGACGCCGCCATCGAATACAGCCGGTTGGGATCAGTGGGCCCCATCA
>JANXQR010000120.1 GCA_025353435.1 Acidobacteriota bacterium
CGATTCACGCATCGCTGGCCGCGTTATCCGGCTGGCCCACACCACCGCCCGCATCGCCGGCGTCATCCCGGAAGGCCCGTGGCGCCTCCCCGGCGACCCCGACGCCTGGGTCCTTGAGCCATCCGCACAACTCGCCGCGGGATCCTCAGCGTCCCCCGGCTTTCTCATTGCCCACCTCACGCCTTTTGGCCAGTCCGAAGTGAACGGCCAAAGCGTGCCCATCACCGTCCACGGTCCCAACGACACCGACATCGACCTCGCGGGCATCTCCTTCTCTCCCCATTCCGAAAATCCCTGGAGCACATTCGAGTTCGCGCTCTTCCTCGCCCTCCTCGCCTTGCCTGCCGTCATCTCGGTCACACTCAGCGAGTCCAACTTCAGTTCGCACCGCCCCCGCCTCAAGCGCCGCCTCGCCCGCTGGCTTTTTCTCGCCGCCAAACTCTCGATCATCGCCGCCATCGGCTGCTTCGCTTCACTCGACTTGGCGTACGTCGGCATCGACCCCTGGTCCCCCTGGGCTCCATTCGTCCAACTAGTCTCGAGCTTCGTGATCTGCCTTTTCGGCCTGCGTTGGGCAATTGCCGACCAACAGCAGCGCTGCCCCGTCTGCCTGCGCCGCGTCACTCACCCCGCCCGCGTCGGCCTCGCTTCCTGCACGTTCCTCGGCTGGAATGGCACCGAAATGATGTGCCTCGGCGGCCACACTCTGCTTCATGTCCCCAGCCTGCCTACCAGCTGGTTCGGCGCCCCGCGGTGGATGTATCTCGATAATTCCTGGGACTTCCTCTTCGCCAACCACCCGGCAGCCTGATCGGCTAAAAAGATCGCGCTTGCCCACTCTAAAATCCAACAACGGCTATTCATCCTCAAAACACCGATGGGGCGGAAAGCATCAGCTTTCCGCCCCATCCTGCAATCCAATCGCGTTCACTCCGACCGCAACGCCTCCACGGCATTGACCCGCGCGGCGCGATTCGCCGGAACCGCCGACGCGATCACCGCCGCACCAAGGATCACCACCGACGACGCCAAAAACACCAGTACGCCGGGCTGATGAATCTCTCCGATGTACTTGCCTGCAACGCGCGCCAGCACAAAGCCAACCACTAGACCCGCACCCACGCCGATGCCGGCCATCACCGCCCCTTCGGCGAGAACATTGGTCAGAATGTCGCGCCGCTGAGCTCCCAACGCCATGCGGATTCCAAACTCGCGCGTGCGCCCACTGACGGAGAAAGCCAGAACACCGCCCACTCCCACCACCGAGATTAGCAGCGCCACCGCCGCGAATCCGCCGAAGACGATCGCATTCAGCTTGTCCGGCGTCAGCACTTCGGCACGAACATCCTCGAGCGTGCTCAGCTTTTCCACCGGCTGATCCGCCGAGAGCTCGTGGATAGTCCGCGTAATCGCCGGGATCAGCGCGTACGCGTCCTGGTGCGCGCGCACGAACAGCCTCCCGTTCCAGCCTTCCTGATCAACCGGCTGGTAGATAGTCATTGCTGGCGCTGGAATGATGTTCTCATCGTCGAAGTCCGGCACCACGGCGACAATCCGCCGCGGCTCGCCGCTGATGCCAATGAACTTGATCACACCGTCGGTCCACCACAAATGGCGGTTCACCGCGTCCTGCCCCGGATACAGCATCTGCGCCAGGCTCTTGCTGATGATCACCACGCGCTCCGAGCCGTCCTTGTCGCCGTCGTTGAAGTCGCGGCCCCGGAGGATCGGCACGCCCATCGTCTCAAAGAACCCAGACGACACCGGCCGGAAATTGGCGCGATAATCATCCTGCCCGTTCGTGCGGGTGGCACCCTGCGCCGCAAACGCAAGTCCGAGGCCCAACGCCTGCTCGTCCCGCCACGGCACGCTGAATCCGGACGAGACATGTTCCACCCCCGGCAGCGCGCCAATCCGCTGCTGAAGGTCGTGATAGAACTGGCGCACCTGCTCCGGCGTCTTGCCGTACGACATGACTGGCAGATTTACTGCAAGAACTTTGGCTGAATCGTACGGCGGCCGACTCTGCTCCAGCTCGAACAGCGTCTTCATCAACACCGATGATCCAGCAAGCAGCAGAAACGATGCCGCGATCTGAGTGACTGCGAAGGCACGGAGCTTGCGCTTGCTCCCTCCCGTTACCCGCACACCGCGGGCGGAGAGTCCGCCTTGCGGCGCGTTAGCCGCGGGCAGCCGCGGAATGTAGGCCAAAAATACCGCCGCTACCAGAGCAAGTCCGACCCCAAACCAGACCAGGCTCAAATCGAGCGGCATATCTTTAGCTCGAACAGAAAACCGCGCAGCATAATGTCCCAGCACGGCAACCATCGGCCACGCCAGCGCAAATGCCGCCACGGCTCCGCTTCCGCACAACACCAGGCTCTCCGCCAGGAGCGCACGCCGCAGTACCGCGGTGCTGGCGCCAAGCGCCGAGCGCACTGCCAGCTCTGACTCCCGCCGCACCGTCCGCGCCAGTACCAGGTTGGCCACGTTCGAACTCGCAATCACAAACAGCAGCCCTGACGCCGCAAACAATATCCACAGAACCGTGTTGGCCTTCGAGTTGATCTGTTCGTGCATCCGCGTCACATCGATCGCGTAGTGGCTCGATGCTTTGTACACCTCCGGATGTGCCGAGATCATGGCTCCATAGACACTGCGAAGCTCCGCGCGCGCCGCCTCCACCGTTGTCCCCGGAGCCAGCCGTCCGAATACTTCCGTCATGCGATGTTCACGCCCCGTAACCATGGTGGCCGAAAGATGATGCGGGCTGGTCACAACATTGGCGATGATCTCCGTGGACACCGGATACGGCACCGATGGCTCCAGTACACCTACCACCGTCGCCGAGCGCGCCCCTTCGAAGCTTTCCAGCCTCAGCACCTTCCCCAGCACACCAGGGTCTGACTTGAGCGAGTTCCGCCAGAACCCGTAGGTCAGCACCAACGCGCCCGCAGCGTTCGGGCCATCGTCCGCCGGCGTCAGCAGTCGGCCCAGCACTGGCTTCAGACCCATCACGTCGAAGTAGTTTCCATCCACCACGCCTGCCGGAATCGAGCGCGGCGTACCCAGACCCACCATGGTGAAGTCGACCTCTGAAAACGTCCCCAGTTCCCTGATCGTCTTCAAACCCTCGCCAAGGTCCTTGATCTCCGGAACGGAAAACGTGGTGTTCACCTGTTGCAGCCCCGGCGCGCTTTGCCGAATGTAAAGCAGCTTATCCTCGTCCCGGTTTGCCAGTGGACGCAGCAGTACCGCTCGTACCACGCTGAAGATGGCGGCGTTGGCTCCAATGCCTAGAGCAAGCGTGAGCGCGATGGTGATCCACAACGCCGGAACGCGCGCCAGCGAGCGCACGGCGATCTTGAGATCGTGCAGAAAAGACATTAAAAGCCCTCCAATTGGGGAAGCTTCAACGAATCTGAGCCACGGAGAGTCCGCGCAAGGCGCGGTCAAGTAAAGCAGTCGTTTCGGATCCTAAGCGATTCGTGTTTTTCCAGCCACCGCAAAGTTATGAAGCGGCTTTCATCGGGTTGGATGAGCCCTTTGACGAATATGTTGATATCAACTAATATCACCCTGTGTCAAGCCAAAAAACGCTCCCGTACGAATCCACCATACTCGTCCGGGATACCTGCCTCTGCCTTCACGTGCAGCGAGCAGCGCGCGCATTGGCTCGGCGCTTCGACGAAGTTCTGCGCCCCTTCGGCCTCACCAACGGACAGTTCTCCCTGCTCATGTCGCTTAACCGGCCAGAGCCTCCGCCCATGGGACCGGTGGCGACCTTACTCGCCATGGATCGCACTACCCTAACCGCTGCCCTAAAACCGCTCGAGCGCCGAGGCCTGGTCCAGGTCTCGCCCGATCCGTCCGACCGTCGCAGCCGCATCCTCATCCTCACTGAAGTAGGAAGACAGGTTCTCGCGGACGCTCTCCCGGTCTGGAAGTCCACCCACAAAAAAATCGAGAAATCCCTCCCCGGCATCGATCCGGAACAGTTGCGAAACAGCTTGAAGTCTCTGTCTTAAGCCACTGGATCAAAACAATTTCCAACTACAAATGCCGATGGGCCGGAGCACTTACGCGCTCCGGCCCAACTTGTGTGGCCAAGAGAATACAGTCAATTTGCGATCATGCCAAGTCGAAGCGATCCAGGTTCATCACCTTGCCCCAAGCCGCCACAAAATCATGCACGAACGCCTCCTGCGAGTCACTGCTCGCATACACTTCCGCGAGGGCCCTGAGTTGGGAATTCGAACCAAAGACAAGATCGACAACCGTGCCCGTCCACTTCAGCTTGCCAGTCGCCCGATCGCTCCCCTCCAGCACGCCTTCCGAAGCAGCTGACTTCTGCCACTTCGTATTCATGTCGAGAAGATTCACGAAAAAATCGTTGGTCAGTGTCCCGGGTCGATAGGTGAACACTCCATGTTCGGACAGCCCGCAGTTTGCATTCAGTGAGCGCAAACCACCGATCAAAACCGTCATCTCGGGAGCGGTCAGAGTCAGCAGATTCGCCCGATTCACAAGCAGTTCAGCCGCCATTCCTTCTTGCTCTTTCCGGATGTAATTCCGGAACCCGTCTGCAGTCGGCTCCAGAACTGCGAACGAATGCACATCCGTCTGCTCCTGTGACGCATCCGTCCGCCCTGGCGAGAACGGAACCTTTACGTCGTGGCCGCCCTTCGTTGCAGCGACCTCGATGGCTGCCGAGCCGCCCAGAACGATCAGGTCAGCAAGCGATACTTTCTTTTTTCCAGATCCAGCGTTGAAATCCTTCTGAATCCCCTCCAGCGTCGCAAGCACCTTCCCCAATTCGAACGGCTCGTTGACTTCCCAGCCTTTTTGCGGTGCCAGGCGAATGCGCGCCCCGTTTGCCCCGCCGCGCTTGTCGCTGCCGCGAAACGTAGAAGCCGACGCCCACGCCGTCGTGACCAGTTGCGAGATGGAAAGTCCAGACCCGAGGATCTTCGCCTTCAGGGCAGCAATATCCTTCTCCCCGATTACTTCATGATCAACCGCGGGAATGGGGTCCTGCCAAATCAGCGGCTCCTTGGGAACCAGCGGTCCAAGATACCGTGAGAGTGGCCCCATGTCGCGGTGCGTGAGCTTGAACCATGCCTTTGAGAAAGCATCCGCAAACTCCTGAGGATTCTCAAGATAGCGCCTTGAAATCTTCTCGTAAACCGGGTCCATCTTCAACGACAGATCCGTCGTGAACATGATGGGGGCGTGCCGCTTCTTCGGATCGTGAGCGTCCGGCACAGCATTGGATGCTGCTCCGCCTTTGGGCCTCCATTGCTGGGCACCGGCGGGGCTCTTCGTCAGTTCCCAATCAAAGCCGAACAGGACTTCGAAGTAATTGTTGTCCCACTTGATGGGGTTGTTGGTCCATGCACCCTCGAGCCCGCTGCTGATCGCATGCACGCCTTTGCCAGAGCCAAAAGTGCTCGCCCAGCCCAGGCCTTGCTCTTCAATGCCGGCGCCCTCGGGTTCGCGGCCCACATACTGCACTGGATCGGCCGCTCCATGCGCCTTGCCAAACGTGTGTCCTCCGGCGATCAAGGCAACCGTCTCCTCGTCGTTCATCGCCATGCGCGCAAACGTCTCCCGAATATCCACGGCCGCGGCCAACGGATCCGGCTTCCCGTTGGGCCCTTCAGGATTAACATAAATCAGGCCCATCTGCACCGCGCCGAGAGGATTCTCAAGCTCACGATCGCCCTTGTAGCGCTCGTCGCCCAGCCACTTCGTCTCAGGTCCCCAGTAAATGTCCTCCGGCTCCCACACATCCACACGTCCGCCGGCAAAACCTAAAGTCTTCAATCCCATCGAATCCAGCGCCACGTTGCCGGCCAGGATCATCAAGTCGGCCCAGGAGATTTTCC
>JANXQR010000132.1 GCA_025353435.1 Acidobacteriota bacterium
GAACGGCAGTTCAGTGCCGATGCGTTCCTGTTCTGCTTCGAAGGCGAAATACGACAGGTCATCGCCAACCTGGTCGGCAACGCCATCGATGCGATCCCAAGCGGCGGCCGTCTCTTTGTCCGCGCCCGTCCCTCTCGCCAATGGAACGACGCAGGCGCTCCCGGCGTCAGGCTCACCGTGGCCGACACTGGTTCCGGTATGCCCCTCGATGTCCAAAACCGCATCTTTGAGGCCTTCTTCACCACCAAGGAAGCCACCGGCACTGGTCTCGGCCTCTGGGTCAGCCACGAGATCGTCATCAAGCACCATGGAACCGTTCGCGTTCGTAGCCGATGCGCTACCCCCGGCCGACCCTCCGGCACGGTCTTTCATATTTTCCTGCCCGACAATGGGAACCTCTCCAACATTCCCGCCATGCAATCCGCTGACCAGGCTCTCGCCTAGTCCAGTCCGGTGTTCAACACGTTGCGGCCCAACAGTTTTCCGCTCACCCAACCCAGGGTCGCGCGCCTGAAGGATGCGGAACTTTTCCTCCCAATGCGGGTCCGATTGATTGACGGCTTGTGGGCTTTCCGCGTCTAACCAATGAAAACCGCAGAACTTCGTGCGGAGGAGAATTAGAGATCATGAAGAACTTAAGGCTGAACAACATCAATGCCTTGGCTGTGATGGCGGTATTGGCCTTCTCCGGCGCGGCCCTTGTGGCCCAGGATTCCGCTCCGGCCAATAACGGACCGCGTACCGATGGCCAAATCGAAATGGACGTCGTCCAGTCTCTCGATGCATCCCAGGCCCTTAAAAACGACCTGATTACCGCTGCCACCATCCAGACCCAGGTCACTCTGTCCGGCACCGTCGCCAGCGATGCCGACAAGCAACTTGCCGAATCCATCGTCAAGAAGGTCCCCGGCGTCTCCGGCGTTAAGAACAACCTGAAGATTGGCAATCCGGCAGACGACGCCAACGCCCAGGTTCCTGACGACAACAGCGTGCCAACTCCCGCTGACGATCAGGCGAACAATCAACCTCAATCCGGCTATGGCCAGCAGACTGGCAGCAACCAGCCTAACCAGGGCGCTCCGCAGGATCAGAATTACCCCCAGAATCAGGGCAACCAGCAAAATCAGGGCAACCAACAAAATCAGGCCTACCCGCCGAAAGATCAGCCGCCTCAAAATGGCCAACAGCAACCCGGCTCCGGCCAGCAGCCGCCGCAGTATGGCCAGCAAGCGCCTCCTCCTCCTCCGGGATACGGCCCCGGCTATCCACCGCCTCCTCGCGGCGGCTACGGCCGCCAGCCCTACGCACCGCCCGCTCCCACCTACAACATGGCCCGCGGACCCATCACCATCGCACCCGGAGCCGTGCTCGAACTCCGCACTGCCGACGAAGTGGACAGCAAGCGCGCCCGCGAAGGTACCCAGCTCGACTTCACCGTCATCCGCGACGTCACCGTCAACGGCTATCTCGCCATTCCCCGCGGCGCATCGGTCCACGGCGTCGTCTCGGGAGTCAAACATGCCGGCGAGCTTAGCGGTTCGCCCGAGCTTGCCCTCCAGCTCACTTCGCTCGACCTCAACGGCCGCTCCTACCCCCTCGACTCTGACCAGTTCCGCGTCAAGGGCCCCAGCAAGACCGGACACACTATCGGCAACGCCATCGGCGGCGCAATCCTGGGCACCATCATCGGCGGAGCAGCCGGCGGCGGTGGTGGTGCGGCCATCGGCGC
>JANXQR010000133.1 GCA_025353435.1 Acidobacteriota bacterium
TTTTGCACGCCCAGCGCAAGCCGAATTCCAATCTCCCTCATCCGTTGCGACACCGAATACGAGATCACGCCGTAAATCCCAATGATCGCAAGCAGCAGCGCCATCGACCCCGCAATCCCCAGCATCACCAGCGTGAACGACGTCCTCCCCAGCGACTGGCCATAAATGTCCTGCATCGTCTGCACCGAGGCCAGCGGTAAATCCGCGTTCACCGCCCACACCGCCTCCTGCACCTGCTTGAGAAAATTCTCATTCCCCGCGCGATTGCTGTGAATCACGAACCGCACGGAGCGCGCCGCATCGGGAACCGGTTGCGGCGTGTATGGGCTGTAGAGCAGCACCGGCCAGTAGATGGTCATCGGCGCCTTTTCGTCCACTCCGTGAAACCGCACGTCCTCCACAACGCCAACAACGTCTTGCCATGGCTGCTTTGTAAATTGCCGCACGCGCTTGCCAACAGCCGCCGATGCCGATCCCCACGTGTTTCGCGCGAAGTTCTCTGACACAACTACCCTCGGCCTCAACCCATAAATATCGCTCCAGGTAAAATCGCGGCCCGCCACCAGGCGTGTCCCCATCGACGAGAAAAATCCCGGCGCCACGTAGTTGTACAACATCAACGGTGGCTCCCCGCCTTCATAATTCTTTCCCTCTACTATGATCTGGTCCCAGTTTGGATCATCGCCTTCCATCGGCACCGCACTCGCGAATCCCACTTGCGACACTCCGGGGATCGCCGCAAGCTTGTCCGCAATATCGTTGTCGATGCGCGTCACCATCTGCGCATCGCGAACCAGCGTCTCCGGAATGCTGATGCGCAGCGTCTGCAAATGCTGCGCATCGGCGAATCCCGGATCCACATTCCGTAGCGCGGCAAACGTGCGAATCATCAGCAGCGCGCTCACCAACAGCACCAGCGCCATCGCCACCTGGGCAACCACCAATACGTTTCGCGAACGATTGCGCGCGCGCCCGGCGCTTGTCGTTCGCCCCGCATTGCCCGTCGTCAACACCATCTTCGACCGCGCATACCGCAGCACCGGGATCGATCCAAACAGCAACCCCGCAATTACCGACAGCACAAACGTAAAGCCGAGCGACGTCCAGTCAAGCGACACTTCATGCAGTCGCGGCAAATTGGCCGGGCCCATCGCCACCAGCAGGCGCAGCCCTCCAAACGCCACACCAATCCCCAGCACCCCGCCCAGCACCCCCAGCGTCACGCTCTCCAGCAGCAACTCCCGCGCAATGCGTGCCCGCCCCGCGCCCAACGATGCCCGCACCGTGAGCTCGAGTTGCCGCGACTCCGCCCGCACCAGCAGCAGATTCGCAACGTTCGTGCACGCTATCAGCATCACCAGGCCAACCGTCGCCATCACCACCCACAGCACGCTGCTCACATTCCCAATCACCTGCTGCTTCAGCGAGCGAAATGCCGGCGTGATTCTCCAAGCCTCGTAGTAGTGCGGATTCGTCCCCGGGCCATTCGTCCACGAATCCATCCACACCGATATCAGGTGCGCCGCATCCGCGTCAGCCTGCGCCAGCGACACTCCGGGCTTCAGCCGAGCAATGCCATCGTAGCCAAACGGAGCCATCTTCTGATGCAGCGGGTCGAAGGCCAGCGGAACAAGAAGATCGAAGTCGTAATCCACAATGCGAAAGCCGCGCGGCATCACCCCCACAATCTCGCGCGTCTTTCCATCCACCTGGATGCTGCGGCCAATCACATTCCTGTCGCTGCCAAATTGCCTCTGCCAATAACCGTAGCTCAGCATCACAGCGTTGCCGCCGCGCGGATCCTGGTCAACTTGCTCAAACAAGCGGCCCACCGCGGCAGGAACGCCCAGCGTCTCCACCAGAGCATCCCGGCCGGATCGCAAATCAACTCCGCGCGATGACCCGCTGCGATCAACGCGAGCGTCAGGCCCAGCACCTGCGACTCACCGCCGGCAAAC
>JANXQR010000188.1 GCA_025353435.1 Acidobacteriota bacterium
GCCGCTCTCAAGTTGTGTGGATGATCCTGCGCGACAGCCTCGCCCTCACCGCCGCCGGAGCCTTGATCGGCCTTCCTCTCGCCTTCCTCGTCGCCCGCGCCCTCGCCTCATCCCTCTACAACATCAAGCCCCTCGACGGAACGACCTATCTGGTCGCAATAGTCGGGGTCGCAACGGTGGCACTGGTTGCCAGCGCCATCCCAGCCACAAGAGCCGCCAACATCGACCCCATGCGCGCCCTCCGCACCGAATGAATCTCCGGTTTTTAAATTTGCACTTGCTTTTTCCGACGGCCGACGCAGCACGAACCGAGGGTGCCCCATCCTAAGCGCCCCTTTGTTCTTGCGCTTAGGGTGGGATACCTCGAACCTTTCCCGGCAGCACTCGTCACAAATCCGTCATCGAACGCTCACGGGCGTATCCGCTCTGGATAGAATCGATTGATTCGCCGAACGGAGCCAACCTGTGACTGCACGAGTTGCATACGGCCTTCTTCTGCTCGCTTTGACCACCGGACTCACGGTTTCACAAGAGGCCAAACAACCCGAAAAGCCCAAGCTCGCCGGCGACGCCTTCAAAAATGTCCAGGTGTTAAAGGACCTTCCCGAGGAGCAGTTCTGGGCGACCATGTCTTTCTTCGCTGATTCCCTCGGCGTCAACTGCGAGCGCTGCCACGCAACGCCGTTCGAAGCCGACAAGAAGCCCGAGAAGATCAAGGCGCGCCAGATGATCCTGATGGTTCGCGATCTGAACGCGAGCTACTTTAGTGGAACCGGGAAAGTGACATGCAACAGCTGCCACCGCGGAACCACGACTCCGGTTGCGGAGCCTTCTCTCGATGCGCAGCGCTGGATGGATTTCACGCGCGTCGAAGGCCCGTTGCCGGACGGAGCCGCCTTGATTGCCCATTATCAAAAGCTAACGGGCGTTGCCACTGCCTCAGTTCCACACACCGAGCGCGTGTCGTACGAGATGACCATCTACCTGTCAGAGGGCGCGCCGCGAAAAGAGTTTACTGAGCTCGCCACCGGAGGTGCGGATCGGTTTCGCATGAGCAGAACCAGCGACACCGGCACGCAAGCGTGGATCCGCGACGGTGCCGCCGGCTGGACCAATGACGCCAATGGCTGGCAGGTGACCGACGGCAACAAGATGTTCGACATCTCGAACGAAGCCTCATCGTTCAATTGGGAGACGCTGAAAGACGCCACTGAGCCCAAGACCCTCAAGATGGACATCGCTCGGGGTCGCCCGGCTGCGATCGTGGAAGCGAAGGACCATGGTCAGCGGGTGTGGCTCTATTTTGAAGTGCAAACGGGTTTGCTACTGCGACGGAGAACATTCTTCCCGACGTACTTTGCGGATGGCTGCTGGGATGTAGAGTTCGATGACTACAAACGA
>JANXQR010000182.1 GCA_025353435.1 Acidobacteriota bacterium
CATAGGAACTATTCGTGATCAATATCCTCGGGATGAATATTCTCGGAACATCCGCTGTTGGGTCGCTCGTGGGATTGGTTGGCGTGATGGCCTGGCGAATTCGCGAGGGGCGGACCGCCGTCACCGCGCGCAAGATCATCATTCCTCCCTTGGGAATGGCTACGGGGTTCTGCATGTTCTTCGCCCCGCAGTTCCGTGTTCCGCTTCTTTGGGCTGCCATTGCCTTCCTTGCGGGAGCGGTTCTGCTGGCGTATCCGCTTCTCCTCACGTCGCGGCTTGAACGCCAAGGCGAAGCCATCATGATGCGGCGGTCGAGCGCCTTTTTTGCAGTCGTTGTCGGTCTCGCGGCAATCCGGTATTTCGCCCGTGGATACTTCGATTCAGTGATGTCGATTCAGCAGACGGCGGCCTTGTTTTTCATTCTTGCCTTTGGAATGATTCTGCGCTGGCGGTTGCGCATGCTTTCGCAATACCGCGCCTTGATGGCGGAGCAGGCACCGGCGCAGGCGTAGGCCGTCAGTCCCTCACGATTCTTCCGCGATTGAAAAAGCCTTTTGCTTGACCTGCGCATTTAGCCGTAAAGTCTAGCGTTTTACGGCAGGAATCAAACCCTGCGCGCGCAGCCAGGTCTCCAGCAATTTCGGCCATTGATCGAGTGCCGCATCTCCGGCTCCCATGCCCGTGCCGTGCGGTCCATGCGCAAAGATGTGCCCTTCTGCGGGAACCCCGGCTTTGACCAATGCCTCATAAAAGCGCAGACCCTGTTCAACTGGGACCGTCACGTCTTCGGTGGTGTGATACCAAAAGGTGGGCGGAGTGTCTTTGGTGACGAACAGGTCCGGCGAGTACGCCAGGCGCAATTCTTCGCAGCGATCCATCACATTGAAAAGCTTGCAGTAGCTCAGATGCGAGGTATCGCTGGAAATCGCTCCGATCCAGGGATATCCGAGCACCAGAAAATCCGGGCGGCTTGATACACGCTCAATGGGGTCCTCTGCATCAGCCTTGCCAGGAACCGGCTGGACTGAGGCCAGCGCCGCCAGGTGACCTCCGGCCGAGAACCCGATAATCACGATGCGATTGGGATCGATGTGATAATCGGTGGCCCGGGCCCGTACCAGTTGCACGGCGCGGCGCGCATCGAGGAGCGGCACGGGCAGCAAGTAGCCGTGTGAACTGAGCCGGTACTGCACTACGAATGCTCGAAAGCCCCGCACCGTGAACCAATCGGCGACTTGACGCCCCTCGAGGTTTGCCGCCAGCCCCATGTATGCTCCGCCTGGCAATACAACGACCGCCGAGCCGTTGCCCTGCCCGGGTTGGGGCTCGAAGATTGTAAGGGTGGGGACATCTTCGCAGGCCTTGCCTTTTGCCTGCGGCGCGTCCTCAGGCCAAAGCCGGATGGTCTGAATTCCAAGCCACGCGTTGTTCTCGCCAGCAGTGGCGCAGGGCAGCTTCTGTGCGCTCGATTCGCTGCAAGCCAAAAGCCCCACCGTCAGAAACACCATTACACGTAACAAGGGATTCGTTTTCATGGTCGGCCCGATTATATCGAGAATCCAAACTAGGCCGCTTCTCTCGAGAACTCGAACCCATGGCTTTTCGCGGTGTTAGCATCAAGACTGAAGATGCAGACTAAGAAGCTGAAAATCATACCTTTGGGCGGCCTTGGCGAGTTCGGAATGAACTGCATGGCCCTGCGCTGGGAAGACGACATTATCGTCATCGACGCCGGCCTCATGTTCCCCGAAAGCGAACTCTTGGGCGTCGACATAGTCGTCCCCGACATCACCTATTTGATTGAAAACAGGGCGCATGTGCGGGGGATCATTTTGACCCACGGGCATGAGGATCACATCGGCGGCCTACCCTGGATGCTCAGTGAAATCAAGGTTCCGGTGTATGCAACCGAGTTCACGCTGGCCTATGTTGAGGGCAAGCTGGAGGAGCATCGCCAGCTGGATGAAACCGAACTAGTCGAAATTACGCCGAAGGAGAAGTTCACCATCGGCCCGTTCACGATCGAACCGATTCGGGTGACGCACTCCCTGGTTGACTGCGTGGCCCTGGCGATTGAAACGCCGGTTGGAGTCGTGATTCATACCGGCGATTTCAAGATCGATCTTTCACCGCTCGACGATCACGCATTCGATCTGCATACGTTTGCCGAGTACGGCAAGCGCGGCGTGCTGGCACTTCTGCAGGACTCAACCAACGTGGAACGGGCCGGCTACACGCCGAGCGAGCGTGCGGTCCGCCCGCGGCTCGACGAGATCTTTTCGCGAGCAAGGAAAAAGCTGTTCTTCAGCTGCTTCTCGTCGTCGATCTATCGTATCCGCATCGCCATGGAACTGGCCCGCGAACATAAGCGCAAGGTGTGCATCATCGGGCGATCGATGGTGGAGAGCACCGAGATTGCGCAGGACCTGGGATATCTCGATGTGCCCACGGGGCTGGTAATCAATCCGGGACAGATGAAGGACTATCCGGTTGACCAGTTGCTGGTGCTTATCAGTGGCACGCAGGGCGAACCGATGAGCGCACTGAGCCGCGCCGCGGTGGACAACCACAAGCACGCGCACATTGAAAAGGGCGACACGGTTGTGCTCAGCTCGCGCATCATTCCCGGCAACGAGAAGGGTATCTTCCGCGTCATCGACCACCTTTACCGGCGCGATGCCAACGTGATCTACGACGACGGATCGCATGGGCTGATCCACGTGAGCGGCCACGGCAGCCAGGAAGAGATGCGTCTGCTCATCAACCTCGTGCGGCCCAAGTTTTTCATCCCCGTGCATGGTGACTATCGCCACCTTCGGCACCACGCGCAAGTGGCCATGGAGACGGGCGCTGTGGAGCACGCGATTGTGATTGAAGACGGCGACGTGCTGGAGTTGGACAAGGATGACGCGCGCAAGGGGGACAAGGTGACAGCAGGCCGCGTGCTGATCGATTCCGGCTCGTCGATCGACGTGGTTGAGGATCTTGTCATTCGCGATCGTCGCATCCTGAGCGAAGACGGCATTGTGCTGGCGGTGCTGGCCATCAACAAGCGCACCGGCACCGTGGATCAGCCGCCGGAAGTGGTGATGCGCGGCTTTGGCGGCGCGGACATCACGGATCTCGCGCGCGAGGCGGTTTTGAAGACACTGGATGGCTTGAGCGGCGAGCAGAAGACGGACTACGGCATGGTGAAGGAAAAGGTGCGCGTGGAGTTGAAGCGCCTGATCCAGAAGACCACCGGGCGCAGGCCGTTGATCATGCCGGTGATTCTGGAGATCTGACGTCGTCGGGTTCTGTAGAATCCCCGTATGAGCCGTACTGCTGCTTTGCTCGCCCTCGGCGTCGCGCTTCTCGGTAATCCGCTGATCGCCCAATCAAACACCCCTCCCGCGACTCCGCCGTCTACTCCATGCCTGCCAACCACCACACTCGATGAGCTGATCAAGGCCATCGATGATGCGGTAAGCGGCCCGGGAGACAAGGACCGCACCTGCTTCCGGGACGTGATGCTGCCGAACGCTCGGCTGATCCCGGTTTCGAAGGCGCCTGACGGTACAGTCGTGCCCCACGTTCTCACCGTGGACGGGTGGATCGAGGCAGTGGCGAGACGCGGGAGCTCGGTCTTTTTCGAGCGCCAGGTGAAGGTCGGCACGGAGCAGTTCGGGCATATTGCGCATCTGTGGAGCACCTACGAGGTTCGGCCTACGCCCGATGGGAAAGCTACGGTGCGCGGCATCAACAGCATCCAGGCGGTTTATGACGGGACACGCTGGAAGATACAGGAGATTCTCTGGCAGGCTGAGACACCCGCCGAACCCGTTCCGGAGAAGTATTTGCCATGAGTACCGCCCCTGAGACGCTTGTGAATCTCGAAATGATCCGCGCTGCGGCAAAGCGGATTGCGGGCATCGCAGTAAGGACGCCGCTAGTGCGGGCTCCGTTTGAAGGAGTAGCCGGGCGCGGATTCCCACGCGAGATCTGGTTGAAGGCCGAGAGTCTGCAACCGATTGGCAGCTTCAAGCTGAGAGGGGCGGCGAACAAGATTCTGCAGCTTTCCCGAGATGAGATTGCGCGGGGAGTCATCACCTATTCGAGCGGCAATCATGCCCAAGGGGTTGCTTATGCTGCGCGAGAGGTGGGGGCGAAGGCCGTAATTGTGATGCCGTCCAATGCACCTGCGATCAAGCGCGCGGCAACTCTGGCTTTGGGTGCGGAGGTTGTGGATGTAGGCCTGGCGTCAAGCGAAAGATTGGCCAAAGCCGAGGAACTCGTGCGGGCCCACGGGTATATAGTTGTGCCGCCTTATGACGATGAGAAGATCATCGCCGGGCAGGCCACGTGCGGACTGGAAATTGTGGCGGCCCTGCCGGACGTAGACCTGGTGCTTGCGCCGGTTTCCGGCGGCGGATTGCTGAGCGGCACGGCGACGGCCATCAAATTGCTTCGTCCTGAAGCGAAGGTCTTCGGCATTGAGCCGGAGTTGGCCGGTGACACCGCGGAGAGCTTTCGAACCGGAAAGATTGTGACATGGCCGGCTGAGATGACCAGCCGTACCATCGCCGACGGGTTGCGAACGCAGAGTGTGGGTGAACTCAATTTCGCGCACATCCAGGCTTATGTTGACGGCATCATCACCGTGACGGAGGCGGAGATTCGCGCGGCAATGCGGGCGATTGTGGCGACTGCCCGGCTGGTTCCGGAGCCGAGCGGCGCGGTAACGACGGCAGCGCTTCTGTTCCATGCCGCCGAGTTGCCGCCTTGTCGCAGGGCGGTGGCGATTGTCAGCGGTGGGAATGTGGATCCAAAGATGCTTGCGGAGATCCTTGCAGAAGGTGACTAGTCCGACAGCGGGTCCGCTAAATCGCAGCGTGGAATGGCGTTGTCCTGCTCACTTCGAGGTGAGTGGGGCGTCGTTTGAACTATGATGCCGTTGATGAATACACCTTGGTTTTCCCCGAAATTTCGCAGCCTGGCGATTGCCGCGAGTGTCTTCGGACTTTTGTGCACAGCCTGGTCCGCGGAAAAGCAGAAGAAGGACAACATCCAGAAGCCAATGGCCGGCCCACGCGCGACGGCCTTGCGCGTGACCTGGCTCTACGTGGCGCCTGATCAAAGCGCGCAGAAGGTGGACCGGGTCCAGATTGGCCGCGAAATGGTGGTGGCTGAAAAGAGCGGCACCTGGCTGCGCGTCTACGCCAACACTGACATTGAGGAAGTGAGCAACGACCGCGATACGCCGCTGGTGGGCAGCGATAACGTGCCGACGCCGATCTCAGGGTGGATGGAGGCGCGCGGTGTGGTTATCGAGACGACCGCTGACGGGGACCAGGTAATCATGGGCGAGGCTGCCAACGAGGAAGCCCTGGCAAGCGACCCGCGCGGGGCGGCTAACGCAGCGCAAAGCGCGCGTCTGCTCTATCGCCGTTTGGTGGAGATGTTCCCCAACTCAACGCTGGCGGCGGAGGCGGCCTGGAGAGCTGCGGACATCGAATGGCAGATCGAGAAGTCCGACGAGGCGACGCGGCCCTCGGCTAAAGAGCAGAAGGCCTACATGCGCGAAGGAATGGATGAGGACGCGATGAAGAAGGTCATCAAGTTCTATCCACACACTAAGCAGGCCGACATGGCCGCGTATGCCCTGATCGACAATAAGCTTTGCGGGGAGTGGCAGGGGCAGGAAAAATGCCCGGAGAAGGAAGCCGAGTTGTACGAGAAGTACGCGACGGAACATCCGGATGGACCGCGCACACCAAAGGCTCTGTACGAGGCAGTCTATCGAAACGCGGTGTTGGTGGACATGTACAACGCGGATAACAGCGACAAGAAGGCGGACGGCGCCAAGGCCCACGCGCATGACTTGGCCGGCCGGCTAAAGGACAAGTTTCCGCTGTCGGACTACGCGTCGCGAGCAGCGGCTCTTGTCTTCAAGCTTGACCAGGGCATTCCGGTTTACGGCATCGATCGGCAATAGCTTCCCGTAGCGGGCAAATCGCTTTTGTTCAACGAAGGTTCAAGAACTACAATGGTTGCTTAGCCTTATGATCGTGGGAGACCGTTGCACACAAAGGCGGGGGCGCATTCGTCGTAGAGTTTCAGCCCCACCGGAGGCTTTTTGAACGTCTACATTGTTTCAGTCCTGTTGGGGATTGTGGAAGGCCTGACAGAATTTCTTCCCGTCAGTTCGACGGCGCACTTGCGCATTGCTGAAGCATTGCTCAGGCTCCCGCTCGATGACGCCTATTGGAAGATGTACACGATTGTGATCCAGGCAGGGGCCATCGTAGCGCTGCTGCTGCTTTATCTGGCGCGAATCCTGGAATTTATGCGCACGTTTCCACGAGGGGAGCGCCGGGATCGCAACTATCTGACACACCCCATTTCGCTGACGATTATTGCCTTCATCTGTACGTCGATTCCCGCCCTTCTGCTGAAAAAGTGGAGTGACAGGAACCTGAGCAGTTTGACTGTGATCGCAATTGCGCTGCTGCTTGGCGGTGTGATCATGTGGGTTGTCGACAGCTGGTCGTGGCGCTATGAACCGCACACCGTGCACGTGGAAGAGATTGGCATGGGCCAGGCCGTTTGGATCGGCTTGTGCCAATCGCTTTCGGCCATCTTCCCGGGCACTTCACGTTCCATGTCCACGATTGCCGCAGGGCAGTTGGTGGGGATGGACCGGCCGACGGCGCTTGAGTTCAGCTTTCTTCTGTCGATTCCGACAATGCTGGCTGCGACGGCGTATGACCTGTTCAAGGAGATTCATACCAGCAAGGCTGCGCAGGCTGCCGGGGACGTTGCCACCCACGTAACCATGAATGGCGAACGGTGGATTGTGCTGGCCATCGGGTTCGTGGTTTCTTTCATCGTGGCGCTGGTGGTTGTGGAGTGGTTTCTGGGTTGGGTGCGGAAGCACGGATTCACAGTATTCGCCGTTTATCGCATTCTGCTTGGCATTGTGCTGCTGATCTGGGGACACAGAATTGTCGGCCACTGAGATTGCCAGCGGGTCAACGGTCCGCGCGGGGGTGGATATCCAGATTCCCCCTGTTTTTGTTCGACCACGATTAGCCCCGCGACTGGGATAATAGAATCTGCTCTGGGATTCTTCGCCCGCCCTGGAAGCTCGACACGCAAACAGGTTTGCGGCGGCCAGGAGCGGAGGCGGCATCCCCATGATTAAACCTATTCAGATTGCCCTTGCTCCGACGCGAAGCCGCCCACTGAACTTGTTTCTCGGGACTGTGCTGGCACTGGTCTCGCTTCTTCTTCTTCTCTCGATCGCGACCTACCACCCGACTGACCCCTCTGTGAACACATCGACAGATTCGGTGTCGCCGTTTGTAGCCAACTGGATCGGCCCCTTCGGCGCGTTCCTGAGCGATCTTTTTTTGCAGGCGCTGGGGCTCACGGCATTTTTCGTGCCGTTGTGTTTGGGCTCGGTGGCGTGGGGTTGGATGCGTTCGCGGTGGGCTGGAGCGGCGTGGCTGCGCGGAGTGGGCGCCTTGCTTTCGTTGATTTTTGTTCCCGCCGTTTTCGGGCTCCTGCCTTGGCACTGGCACTGGCTCCATGCCGTTCCTGTGGAAGGTGTGATGGGCCGGCTGGCTGCGGGAATTCTGGTGTCGAATCTGAACGTACAGGGTGCCTGGATTGTGGCTGGCGTTCTGGCGATGGCCGGTGTCTATTTCGCGCTGGCAATCAACTTCAGGGCGCTATGGGAGAGCCTGGAGGATCGGTGGATTGGGCTGCGGTCCTGGCATGATCGCTGGCGCAATTGGCGCGAAATGCGGGCGGAACGTCGCGCCGAACGCGATGGCATTCTTGATGAGCAAGCTGAACCCGGTCCCGCGCAACGAATCTTTTCATCGGCGATCGGCACCGAAGCGCCGCAAACTGAGCAGCGCGTGCATGCTCCCAGCCGACTGGCGGCTCTATTCGGACGCCGCAATCAGCCCGTGGAGATTGATCCGGTTGACGAGATCCCCGCCTTTCAGCGTGCGGCACAACCGGCTGGAGCAGGACAGGTGCCAGTTACTGCGCCTGTGCGCCGTCAGAGCATTTGGGAGCGGGCTGAGGAAATTCCCGTCACTCCAATTGCGCCAGTTGCTCCGCGGGTTGAGCCGGTTCACTTCCCCGCAGTCGTTCCCCAACCGCACGCAGCTGTTCGGCCGGTTCAATTCGAGCCGAGGTCGGAGCCAATGACAGCGAGACCGGCTCCAGTCGCCCCGCGCGCGGAGCCCCCACGCGCTGCTCAACTCCAACCTCAGTCGCCGCCGGCCGGCGAGATCGCCATCCACGAACGCGCCGACGCTGATGTGCGCCACGTGACTGTCGCGCCGAAGAACGTAAGCGGATTCAAGCTGCCACCCAGCACACTGTTGAACCCCGGCGGCGGACCACAGGCTGTGCGCGAGGACGAGTTGCGCGAAGAGGCCAAGGTCCTGGTAGAGAAGTGCGGCGAATTCGATGTGCGAGGGCAGGTGGTGCAGATCAATCCCGGCCCCATGGTTACGACATACGAGTTCAAGCCGGAAGCCGGTGTGAAGTACTCCCGCGTGACCGGGCTTGCCGACGATCTCTGCCTGGCGATGAGGGCCGAGAGCATTCTGATCGAACGGATGGCGGGCAAAAGCACAGTGGGCATCCAGGTGCCGAACCACGAGCGCGAAACGATTCATCTGCGCGACGTGATTGAGTCTGAGCCGTTTGCGAAGGCCAAATCTCGGCTAACGCTGGCCATGGGCAAGGACATTAACGGGCGAATTGTTACGGCGGACCTTGCATCGATGCCTCACGTGTTGATTGCCGGATCGACTGGCTCGGGCAAGTCGGTGGCCATCAACGCGATGATCATGAGCCTGCTCTTCCGCACCACGCCGGCTCAAGTGCGGCTCATCCTGGTTGACCCGAAGCGCGTGGAACTTGGCATGTATGAAGGCGTGCCGCATCTGTTCACGCCGATCATCACCGAACCCAAACTTGCCGCCAACGCGCTTCGCAACGCGGTTCGCGAGATGGAGCGGCGCCTGAAACTGCTGGCCAGTCGCAGCGTCCGCAACATCGACCAGTACAACAAGCTGTTCGAATCAGCGATGCCGTCATTGTTCGATGATGGTCTGGACGAAGAGCCACTGCCTTACATCGTGATCATCATTGACGAACTTGCCGACCTGATGATGCTGGACCGGGCCAACGTGGAAGAATCGATCACCCGACTGGCGCAGATGGCGCGCGCCGTTGGCATACACCTTATCCTGGCCACCCAGCGACCCAGCGTCGATGTCATCACAGGCCTTATCAAGGCCAACGTGCCGACGCGCATCAGCTTCCGTCTGGCGACAAAGGTGGATTCGCGCACGATTCTCGACACGAATGGAGCCGAGGCGCTCCTGGGCCGCGGCGACATGCTGTTTCTGCCTCCCGGCACAAGCCGGCTGATGCGCCTGCATGCCCCGTACGTGAGCGAGAAGGAAACCGCGGCGATTGTGGCTTTCTGGAAGAACCAGGGCCAGGCGGAATATGTGGAGGGCTTCCTGGAATCTCCCAAGGACGAGCGGGTCAGCCCGGACGGAAGCAATAGCGATGAAACCGAGAACGACCCGATGTTTGACGATGCAGTCCGTCTGGTCTTCGAATTTGGGAAGGCGTCCACATCCCTCTTACAGCGCAGACTGCGAATCGGCTATGGCCGTGCGGCGCACCTGATCGACCTGATGGAACGGGATGGTCTGGTAGGACAGGCCGATGGATCGCGCCCGCGGGAACTGCTCAAGGCTCCCGGATGGCTCCACGAAGTTACAACCAGCGAATGAAGGTTTGATACCTTCTTCAGGAACGCGGGGCTCCCAGTTAAACTGCGATTTTTGAGTTAAGCGGTGAGAAGTGGGAGACTAATGTAATGCTCGGCACTGCGGCAGATCGAATGCTGCCAACCGTTCTTCTGATCGATGACGATCTGGTGAGCCGCGAGGTTATCGCCACCGTGCTCACCATGAGCGGCTACACCGTGCATACGGCCGAAAGCGGCATCGACTCTCTGACGATGCTCGATAACGGGACTTGCGCGCCTGAGGTGATCTTGATGGACACCCAGATGCCGGGATTGAGCGGCAGCGCACTCATTAAAGAGATCCGCGCACGCAGTAAGGCGTTTCTATACGCCATAAGCGGCAGCAATGCATCGGCGGAGGTGTTGGAAGAGGCCGATGGTTTTCTAATGAAGCCGTTCGGCCCGGACGCGCTCCAGGACTCGCTCCGACGGCATGCCACCGTGCCGGAACCTTCGCCTGCAATGGATGCGCAAGTGGTGAATCCCACAACTTTGGCTCAACTGCGAAGTATCATGTCTGAAAAGGGTGTCCGCGAGATATTTGCGGCCATAGTGAGCGATCTTGAAAAGCGCCACGCACTCCTTGTGGCTGCAATTGAACAGCAGGACTCCGCCGAAGTTCGCCGCATTGGGCACGCAATCAAGGGCGGGTGCGGGATGGCGGGCGCGCTTCAGGCCAAGCGGATTGGAGAATTGCTGGAGAACAGGGGTGACGATCTAGAGTACAGCGCTTCGTTGCTCCAGGATTTGCAATCCGCCACGCTAAACCTGAAGCGTATGCTTGATGCGGAACTCTCCCCAGGGATAGGTCCTGTAGTCTAACTGATATCGAAGTGCGCTGAGAGAGGCGCGACAACCCCGAGCCGGTCTTGGAGGATCATTTACCCCGTGGAACGACCCATACGCATAGTACTGGCAGATGACCATCCTGTAGTCCGCATTGGTGTCCGCAACATGCTCCAAGACACCGAAGGGTTTGAGGTAGTTGGCGAAGCCTCCGACGGCGACGAGGCAATCACGCTCACGCTGGAGTCGCAACCGGACATCCTGCTGCTCGACCTGCAAATGCCGCGCTTGCCTGGGCTGGAAGCCATGCGGGCGATCATGAATGGCTCGCCGACCGTCAAGATCCTGCTGCTGACTTCAACCATTACCACGCAGCAGATCATCGAAGCGCTGCATATCGGCGCGCGCGGCATCGTATTGAAGGATGCCATTTCAGGCCACCTGCAGACAGCCATCAAGACCGTGACCGCGGGCGACTACTGGATTGGCGGCAAGCGCGTCGTCAATCTGGTTTCGGCTCTGCACGATCTAATGCAGCAGGCCGCGGTTCCCCAGCGCAAGACGTTTGGCCTTACACCTCGGGAATTGGAGGTCGTCGGCTCGATTGTAGAAGGCTGCAGCAACCGCGATATCGCCAAGCAGTTCGGCCTGAGCGAAGAAACCGTCAAGCGGCACCTGTCGAATATTTTCGACAAGACTGGCGTGTCAACGAGACTCGAGTTGGCCTTGTTCGCGATCGCGCATCAGCTGGTTACACCGCAGTAGGCGGGGACCTTTTCCCTCCTCCGCAAATCATTGCGATAAAAACCCTCCCGTGCGGGAATAAATTTCGATTGCTCCAGTTCTATTCATCGAAAGGAGCAATCGATGAACAAGATTTTTCGCTGGCTAACCCACCCCCCGACGGGTGGTCCGAGGACCATTCTCATATTGCGTTTAATGGCAGGAGGCGTCTTCTTCTGGGAGGGGCTTCTGAAGTTTGTTTACACCAATCAAGGCGTAGGACGTTTTACAAAGCTGGGCATTCCGTTTCCCCACGAGACCGCAACCTTCATTGGGTGCCTTGAGATTTTTGGAGGGCTTCTGTTGCTGTCTGGCCTGGCCACGCGGCTCATTGCCATCCCCTTCGTCGCCGAAATGGTTGTAGCGATTCTCACCACCAAGATCGCGCTGTTTCTCGGAACGTCCCCACTTCCAGCGCCGCCTGCGCTGCCAAAGGTTGGAATCTGGGCAGTTCTGCATGAGATTCGCTCAGATTACGCGCAAATCCTCACCACCACATTCCTGCTAATCAACGGTCCTGGCAGGTGGTCGCTCGATGCGGTTCTCAGTCGCAAGCATGTGGAAACTGAACCGCAATCTGTTCTCTCTGGACGGGCACGCAACCTGCCTGCCGCGGCGGCAGATTGAGCGCTTTTCCTGACTGCGCCGCATTCGGCGGATCGTCGTCCATCATCGTGCCTCGTATACACTGTCGATGCCGTGGCTGACTATTCTTCCGCTGTTGGAACGTTTGAGGATCTGGCGATGCCGCTCTTCGCCAGCCTCTACAATTTTGCTTGCTGGCTGACACAGGATCGCGGCGCAGCGGAAGACCTGGTGCAAGAGGCTTACATGAAAGCGCTACGGGGTTTCTCCTCGTTTGAGCAGGGAACCAATTTCCGCGCGTGGATGTACAGAATCCTGCGCAACACGTTTCTGACGACGCAGGCGGGGCTCAAGGCCTCCGCCTTCGTCTCAATTGACAGTGACGACGCGCCTGTTGAGCCGGAGAATGCCGAGACGCCTGAGTTGCTTTTGCTGGCGCGTTTGAAGCAGGATGCGATTCGGCAGGCATTGGAAGAACTTCCGGTACACTTTCGGGAGGTTATACTGCTCTGCGATCTGGAGGAGATGAGCTATCAGGAGATTGGCCTCGCGCTTGGAATTCCAATGGGCACGGTAATGTCGCGGCTATCGCGGGCGCGCAAAGCGATGCGCAGGTTGCTTGGCGAGAGAACCATGGGGGCTACGACATGAGTTGCGACCTTTGGCTCCAATGGCTGGATGCATACGTGGACGAGAGTTGCTCGCCTGAGGAGATTGAGGGCATCGAGAACCATCTGCGTGACTGCCCTGCCTGTACCGCTGAGACTCTTGCCCGCCTGCAAATGAAACGCGCAACGAGGGCTGCTTCCGCGCGCTACGCTCCTTCACCGGAATTCAAGTTGCGTGTCCAAAATGCCATCCAGAAGAGCCGCAAACCGATCTGGATGGTGCCCCGAGTGCAACGGGCCTTTGCAGGAGCCGTCGCTTTCCTGCTGATTGTGATTGTGACGGCCGCAATGTGGACTCGACATGCGGCGCGGGAGCAGACTCTTGCCGAGTTGCTGGACCTGCACGTTGCCACGACCGCCAGCACCAACCCGGTCGACGTGATTTCGACCGATCGGCACACTGTGAAGCCGTGGTTTCAGGGTAAGCTTCCATTCACTTTCAATCTGCCCGAGCTGGCGAATTCGCCATTTAAGCTGGTTGGCGGCAAGCTCGTCTACTTCAGGAACAGCCCTGGTGCACAGTTGCTCATTGATATTCGGAAGCATCAGATATCAGTGTTTGTGGTGCAGGATCAGGCCGGAGTCACTCCGCAGGGGATGGGAGAAATCGCAACCCGCCAGAAGGGTTTCAGCGTCGAGAGCTGGAGCGAAGGCGGCCTCCGCTATGTGGTTATCGGGGATACGACTCCCGCGGACATCCACGACCTGGGCGAGTTGCTTAGGACCGCTGCGAAGCAGTAAATCAGATGGTGAGAAACTGTTTGGTCAGGCGGTCGAGCAGGTCTTCGGTGCCTTCGCAAACGCCGGTGTGGACGGGTGATGGCTGCACAATAGTGCTGCGCGGCGAAGTCAGCCAGTGGAATCGCTCTCGGTGCGACATTTTTGCGATTGCTCCGGCCTCCGGATGACCGTCGCAGATGCGTCGAATCGCCTCGAGATGCTGCTCAACGAGGGCGACGTCGACTTCCGGCCACAGAGCCTTCAGGCGGTTGCGATCGAGTTGAATCCGGGCACCCAGGAATTGCCGCTCCGGGCAATAAACAATGGCGCCGGCGTTGATGAACTCCTGGCGTTCCACCCTTGGAACGACTCGGAGCAATGCGTAATCAAACGAGGCGGCTGCGGGCATGAGTCGCCTCCTCTTCGAAGATGGGTGCTACGGACAGACGGCGACAGAAGAAGTCAACGTAGGCAGCTCTGCGGTCGGCTGCGGTAAGCTCGCCAGGGATCGTTTCGAGCCATTCATCCGGCACGGATCCGACGATGGAACCAATTACGGCGGGCATCAACTTTTCGCAAGCAATTCTTCCGGCAGTTGCAACATCTGTGGCCCAGGGAAGCAAGACGTGCTGGCCGATCTGCGTGAAGGGCGATTCGATCTTCTTCTCCATGCTCTCCCAATCATGATGGAAGAACAGGGCCGCACCGTGGTCGATGGGATAGAGCTTGCGGTGCCACAGCAACAGGTTGGCATTGCGAGGCGTCCGGTCAACGTTCTGCGTGAATGCATCGAACCATACCAGCATTGAGGCTTCTTGGGCAGATGCTGTATCGCGCGCGGCTGGATCGAACATGATGGAGCCGGGAAGATAATCGAGACCCAGATTCACGCCGGGACTGGCCTTCAGCAAATGGCGGATCTCGGCATCAGGTTCATTGCGCCCCAGGGCGGGGTCAATGTTGACGAAGACAATTTCGGGGATCCGGAGCCCGAGGGCACGACCGATTTCGCCGGCAATCAACTCCGCGATCAGCGCTAAGATGCCCTGCCCGGCTCCACGAAACTTGACGACATAGAGTCCGAGATCATCGGCCTCCACGATGGCAGGAAGGGAGCCTCCCTCCCGTAGGGGCACGACGTAGCGCGTAGCGTGAACCGTTCTGAGCATGGAAGAATCAGTTTAACGGCAGCGACCAGGCATCTCGAATTACGAGGGAATTGTGAAGATACTATGAAGATTGGTTTTCTTGGTTTGGGGAACATGGGCACCCCCATGGCGCTTCGCTTGATCGCGGCCGGACACGAATTGTCCGTGTGGAATCGGACCGAGGGGCGCACGAAGCCGCTGCTTCGCGAAGGTGCAATCGCAGCGGCCACCCCGGCGGAAGCGGAACTGGGCGCAGATGCCGTAATCACGATGCTCTTCGACGACTATGCGAACGATGAGGTGCTCTTTGGCCCCAACGGATTGATGGACGCGCTGACGCCGGCCACCCTCCACATTTCGTGCAGCACAATCAGTGTGGCCCTATCAGAACGTCTCACACGCGAGCACTCAAGCCGCGGCATCCCTTTTGTTGCAGCACCGGTGTTTGGCCGGCCCAATGTGGCGGAAGATGGCAAGCTTTGGATTGTTTTGGCCGGCAATGACGACGCAATAAGCCGTGCGCGTCCTGTCCTGGAACCGCTTGCACGCGGGTTTTCGATTGCCGGGCATGAACCAAAGCAGGCGCATGCTTTGAAGCTGGGCGGAAATTTCCTCATCAGCGCCATGATTCATTCGCTGAGCGAATCGTTTGTCTATGCCAAATCGCAGGGAATCGACCCTGCGATTTTCTTTGAGACCGTCAACAGTGCATTGTTCCAGTCACCGTTTTATGCGGCGTATGCAAAGGTGATTCTGAATCCCCCGGAGAAGCCCGGAGCGACCATGCAGCTTGGCGCGAAGGACCTGCGCTTGTTCAGGGAAGCCGCGGCGGCCGGCGGAATTCAGCTGAGCCTGGCGGAGGAACTCGCCGACGTGTTTGCAGAAGCCGTAAGGCAAGGCCTGGGCGGCGACGACTGGGCTGGAGGCCAATACAAGATGGCGCAGCGGCGGAGCAAGCCCGGACGGAATCCACATGCCGCGGAAATAGCGTAACCGCGATCACCTGAAATCTTCGCGAATGTTGATTAGGATAGTTCCATGAAGCTTAAGGGAAAGGTCGTCTTTATCACCGGGGCGAGCGCCGGCATTGGCGCGGCTACAGCGCTTGCGTTTGCCGACGAGGGCGCAAGACTGCTGCTGGCGGCGCGGCGTGCCGGAAAACTAGCCGAAGTGGCGTCCGCAGCGTTGCAGCGGGGGGCGCCCTCCGTCCACTCGATTGATTTGGACGTTCGGGATCACCGCGCCGTGCAGAATGCGATTGACAGCCTGCCGGCCGAGTGGGCTGAGATCGATATTCTCGTCAACAACGCAGGCCTCAGCCGCGGCTTCGACAAGCTCTACCTGGGCCATATTCAGGACTGGGAAGAGATGATCGACACCAACGTGAAGGGGCTGCTTTATGTGACTCGCGCAGTGGTTCCCGGCATGGTGGTTCGGGGTCGCGGACACGTGATCAACCTCGGATCGACGGCGGGCGAGTTAACCTACCCGAATGGCGCGGTTTACTGTGCCAGCAAGGCGGCGGAGCGCTCCATCAACGATGGCCTGCGCCAAGATGTGCTGGGAACGCCGATTCGCGTGACAAGTGTAGACCCGGGAATGGTGGAGACGGATTTCAGCCTGGTGCGCTTTCGCGGCGACCACGAGCGGGCATCCAAAGTCTATAAAGGCGTGAAACCGCTCACCCCTGAGGACGTTGCCGATGTGATTGTGTGGGCTGCCGGCCGGCCCGCACACGTAAACATCGCAAGGGTGGTGCTCACGCCGGTGCAACAGGCCAATTCTCTGCTCTTCCACCGCGATGGCTAGATCAACAGATATTCATTCCTCAGACCGGCGACGGGCCGATCCAGTGTAAGCCGAGCACAAAGAGTAAGCCGGGCACAAAAAAGCCCGCCGGGGCGGGTTCAATCAGCCAAGTTCCGCGATCCGCGCTTCGATATGCGCCAACGCGGACTCCAACGCCGCGCGTCGATCGGGACTTGAAGTTCGCTGCGAGAGGATATTCTCTTTTTGCAGGTCGAGAGCTTGTTTCTGACGTGCGCGTTGAAGGCGTACCTGTTCGGCCGCCTGTTTGGCAGCTTTCAAGTCGACGCCATTTGCTTGGTACGGCACAGCAGTCTGCTGAGCGGTCGCCATCTGTTCCTCCACTGATTTACTTTCCCAACCACGGGCCATATCTTCATTCTACGAGGGTTTTGCTTCAAGATGTTCCTCGAATCAGGATTGGACTCGCCCCAGCTCGATATATGAAACTCAAATAGGCCCAAGGAGAGCGCATGCAGGTCTGGCAAATTTCGTCATTTGGTGTTGATTCTTTAGAGTTTACAGAGCGCCCCGATCCGGAGCCGGGTCCCGGGCAGGTGATGGTTCGGGTTCACGCGATTTCATTTAATTTTCGCGATCTGTTGATGGTGAAGGGCATGTACAACCCGAAATTACGCCTCCCTCGTATCCCTTGCTCGGATGGCGCGGGTGAGGTGGTCGCGCTGGGATCGGGTGTCACCATGTGGCGACGCGGCGATCGAGTAACAGGAATCTTCATGCAAAACTGGCTCGATGGGCGGCCGGCTCCTGACAAGATCAAAGGCGCCCTGGGCGGGGATGTCGATGGAATGCTGGCCCAGTACGTCGTGTTGAATGAGACGGGGTTGGTGGCGGTCCCTGACCATATGAGCTACCAGGAGGCGGCAACCCTGCCGTGCGCCGCGGTAACGGCCTGGAATGCCCTGTCGGCGGGCGATTTGAAACCCGGTGGAACGGTCCTGATTCAGGGGACGGGCGGCGTGTCGATTTTTGCGCTCCAGTTTGCGCGCCTGAAGGGGGCAAAGGTGCTGGGGATTTCTGGCAGCAACGAGAAGTTGAATCGTGCCTACGAGCTCGGACTGGATGTGGGACTAAATTACAACGAGACGCCCGAGTGGGATCGTTGGGTGATGGAGCAGACCGGCGAAGGCGTTGACCTGATTGTGGAAGTGGGCGGCGTAGGCACGCTGCCACGTTCGCTTCGCGCCTTGCGGATGGGCGGTACGATTGCCCAGGTGGGCGTACTCTCCGGATCCACTTCCAGCGAACCGATTCCGATGGCTGCAGTTCTGCACAAACAGGCGCGGATGCGCGGAATCTACGTTGGGTCGAGGCAGAACTTCATTGAGATGAATAAGGCCATCGCGCTTACTCAACTCCGGCCGGTGGGTGAGGATTTTCCGTGGACTCAGGCGCGCCAGGTGCTCACCCGCATGGAAGAGGGCAGCCACTTCGGGAAATTGGTGATGACGGTCGGATAAGAATTTGCCCGGAGTTCTGCGTATCAGGCGATCGCAGGAATTGACAGCAGGCGTTCGTATATTTGAAACGTCTCGAAGTTGAAGCACACGAACTGGACCTGCTCGACTCCGCTTGCTTCAAAATGTGCACGTACCGTTCGGATAGCGATGTTAGCGGCGCGATCGGGCGGAAATCGGTAGACACCGGTGCTGATGGCAGGAAAAGCAATGGAATGTGCGCCATATTCACGGGCGAGTTCAAGGCACTGCTGGTAACACGAAGCCAGCAGTCTGTCTTCATTGCGATTTCCGCCGTCCCACACCGGGCCGACCGCGTGGAACACCCATTTGGCCGGCAGTCGGAATCCCGGCGTTGCTTTCGCCGCTCCCGTCGCGCATCCTCCCAATTTGCGGCAGGCGTCGAGAAGTTCGGGGCCGGCGGCATCGTGAATTGCGCCATCAACACCGCCTCCGCCGAGGAGGGATGAATTGGCCGCGTTCACAATTGCGTCTACGGAGAGTTGGGTAATATCGCCTTGGATGGCTTCGATTTGCGCCATGAATCGCTCCTGGGAGTGAGTTCGAATTCGAGAATACAACCCTCCACCTCTTTGGCAGGGGCAGAATTCCGCGCAGGAATGCTGGCTACGCTGAAGGAGCTACGGAGTCTAAGTGGCGAGGGTCACTTCAGCGAATGTCAGATCCGAGGTAGACTGTTCCATCACCCGATGCCGCAACCAATCAGAAATCCCGCTGAAGTGAAGCGACAGCGTCAATTGACATGGTCGAGACGCCGAAGCGCGTTGATTCGGGTCGGACTGTTTCTCGCAGGCCCGCTGGTGGTCGCTTTTGCCGGCTGCGGCACCGGGAATGTGGCTGCAAAGCCTCAATCTGCTGTACTTGTAATTTATCCGGGCACGGCCGCGTTGGACACCAATTGCACAGGATGCAATGCAACCGATTCCCACGGAAACCCGGTGTTCCAGTTTTCAGGTCGAACGGCTCAGGGGTCATCAGCGGCCGTGACTTGGTCGGTATCTGGAGGAGATCCCGCGGCTGGCCCGGGACGAGTTGACGCCGCAGGCCGGTACACCCCTCCGACCTACCTGACCGCCGACCGCGTGCCGGTGCGAGTGACGGCCACACTGATCGCCAACCCATCGCTCACTGCGACGACCATGATTTCCCTGACGCCGGGATTCCTTCAGCCGCTGACGCCGGAGAACGTGGCCCTTGGGCCTCAGGGGACCGTAACGCTCACGGGCAGGTTGGCGCAGGCGGGCGGACGTGAGGAAATCCGCTTCGATCTCGCGAATTCGGCGAATGGTAATTCGGGAGGAGTAGGAACGCTTGGAGCGCCCTTCTGCCAGCATTCTCAGCAAGCATTCACCACTTGCTCGATAACCTACACGGCTCCGCCGGCAATTTCAGCCACTGGGGCAACTTATGTTGTTGCGTCAATGCGCGGGTCGAAGACAGAAGCCGAAATTCTGCTTAATCCGGCCGGAGTGAACAGCAACCCAGTCGAGCACCAGGGCGCGCTGGCAACATTGATGCCACTAGGCAGTTCCGGTGGGAATAATCACGATTTTGACGCGCGCGGGGGTTCTGTGGCCGATTGCTGCAGCGGGACGCTGGGCGCGCTGATCCAGGACAATGGCGGGCGCCAGTATCTGCTCAGCAACAATCACGTTTTGGCGCGCAGCGATCACGCGGCGGTCGGAGATGCGATTGTGCAGCCGGGGCTGATTGACAACAACTGCACTCCAAATGGTGATGGGCCGGGGACTGTGCCGGTGGCCTCGTTGACCACCTGGCTTCCGCTCAAATCGAGCCAAACCAACGCCGACGCCGCCATTGCCCAGGTAGCCTCACGGACGCTCGACCCGAATGGAAACATTCTCGAATTGGGAGCGCGCCAGCCGGACGGTACTCTGACGTCTGCTCCGCCGGGCGTTTCGTCGACAGGGGGTAAAGGCGAGCCGCCAATTCTGCAAATGACTGTGGCCAAGAGCGGAAGGACCACGGGCCTGACGTGCGGATCTGTGTCGGCAATCGACCTCGATGTTTCCGTGGACTATTTCCGCGATTGCGCGGAGACCGAACCCTATGTCACCAAACTGTTCACGAATCAGCTGGCGGTCAGCGGCGACCGTTTCAGCGACGCGGGTGACTCGGGAGCGCTGATTGTGGACACAGGGAATGCGGAACCGGTCGGGTTGTTCTTCGCGGGTGGTACGGACGCGGCGGGCGTGGTGCATGGCATTGCCAACCCAGCAAGTGACGTTTTGAGCGAGTTGGCGACGCAGACGGGAAACGGGACTGCCTACACGTTTGTGGGCAGCGCAGATCACGCAGTCAGCTGCTTGAATTACGGTGACGACACGACCAGCGCGGCACAGGGTGTGTCACTGGCGGATGCAGAGATTACTCGCGGCCAGCAGGCTCTGCTTTCCGCACGCACCGTGGTGGACCCGGCAGCCGGGATTCTGGGAGTGGCCATGGGCAAGAGCAGCGATCATGCCGGTGAGGCTGCGGTAGTTGTTTACGTAAATGGCCGCCTCAGCCCGAATGTACCGTCAACGGTAGGCGGGGTTCGCACAATGGTGGTTCCTGCAACTGGGGATGAGGTAGCGTTCGGAATTGCGCCGCTTGTCAATGCTTCAAGCGGACTGCCACCACTGCCTCCGGCAGAATTGAAGCGCGCCACCGACGTAAAGCGGCAACGAGTGCGCGATTTGATGCGGCGGAATTCGGCTTTCTTTGGCGTGGGCGTCGGCCAGAGCTTTGACAATCCGCGCGAAGCGGCCCTAGTGATCTATGTCGACAAGCGACACTTGCCATCGAATCTTCCACCAACGCTGGACGGTGTGCGAGTCCGTTACGTCGAAATGGACCGGCTGCATGTGACACGGTCGTACGCGACGACGGTTCCGGGCGCGCACCAATGCACTCCGCAGGCAGCGGGCGAGCCCGATGTGGAGGCCATTAAGCGAATGCGGCTTCCAGTCGATTTCTAACGCACCAATTGGGTCAAACGGACCGTATCCGACGGTCTGGTTAGTCGTGAAAAACTACGCGAGAGCCGCGTCGACGGCTGCCGCGATCTTTTTCAGACCGGACGAAACATCTCCTCCGAGATGGACGCGCAGAGCACGGCGACCTCGAGATTCCAGCACAGCCAAATCGCCCGCGGCCTGCGCATCGATCACGATTCCAAAGCTGTACTTTTGGTTTGGAATTGCCAGATCAACAGCATGGCCTGCGGTGATCTGAAGAAAGACTCCGGTGTTCGGTCCACCCTTGTAATCCTGCCCGGTTGAATGCAGGAAACGCGGCCCGAACCCAAGGCAGGTGGCTACCTGCTTTGCATCACGAACCTTGTGGCGGAAGCCCTGGATGATGGATTCGTTGGCGGGAATCATGGTCAGAAACGCCAGCGTGGCAAAGTAATCGCCGGAGTGAATCTGATCGAGGTGCGCACGCAGGTAGCCTTTCAAATCAGACGATGGCGCAGCGGCTTTGAGCTTTGCCGCGTACTCGTCGGTCGCGTAGAGTTCAATGTCACCCTCGGTGAGGATTGGAGAGCGCTCCGGTAGTTTTCCGGTCTTCTCATATTCAGTGGTAAGAGCCCGCGTTTCGATCTTGGCTGACTCGACATCGGGCTGGTTAAAAGGGTTGATGCCCATGATGGAGCCGGCAACCGCGGTCGCAACTTCCCATGTGAAGAAGAGGCCGAATATCTCATACAGATCGGAGATTTCAAAGTGGACAACGGGGTGGCCGGCGGCTTCGAGAGCTGCCACCGCTGCGTCCTGGCTGGAATCGGCCGTGTCCTTGAGCCGTACGTACGCAAATACACGATCACTGCCGTAGACCTCGGGCGACCCGATTGCCTCGCGGTCCACGGGGGTAATTCCCTTCCCCAGTTTGCCAGTGGATTCAGCGATGAGCTGTTCCATCCACGCGCCCAGGTCGTAAATTTCGGGCGAGGTGAAAATCGTAATTTTGTCGCGGCCGGCGTTTTGGGCAGAGCCGAGAATCAGGCCCAGTTGCACGGCCGAATTTTGAGCAACCGGCAGTTTCGCCGACGCGACGCCCTTTGCGGCCTCAGCGAGCAGCGTTGGCGTGTCAAGACCGGCCACGGTAGCTGCGATCACGCCGAAGTTTGAGAGCGCCGAGTAGCGGCCACCGATTTCCGGATCGCCGTAGTAAATGTGGCGGAACTTGTCGCCTTTGGCGACTTGCTCCATTTTCGAACCAGGATCAGTAATCGCGATGAAATGGCTACCAGCCTGCTCCGCCCCGACTGCCTTCTTCATCTCCTCGAAGAAATACTGTTTCAGGACGTTCGGCTCGAGCGTGGAGCCGGACTTGCTTGCGACGACGACAATCGTTCTGGCCAAATCAACCTTATCCCGTGCGGCTTTTACTTGCACCGGATCGGTGGAGTCAACAATGAGCAATTCTGGAAAACCTTGCTGACTGCCAAAAGTGACTGCGAGCACCTCGGGGCAGAGGCTCGAGCCGCCCATGCCCAATAGGAGCGCCGACTCGAATCCGGCAGAGCGGATATCCTCGGCCAGGGCCGCCTGCGCCGCCGCTTCCTTTTGCTCGCGTTCCACAATGTCAATCCAGCCGAGCCACTTCTCTTCCCCGTCCTTTGTCCAGAGGCTCGAATCCTTTTTCCAGAATCGGTCGACCTTGTTAGTCGATTGCCATTCGGCGGCGGCATTGTCGACGACGCTGCGAAGCTGCTCGGGTAGTGCAAAGCGGTAGCTCATTTTGTTTGATTCTCCCTCAGATGCTGATGGAAATGTTTTGGCTGATTGAGCGGCCGGCTTCGTCGCTCCAGGTTCATCCCGCGGATGCCGCGCGCAACAATCAGATGCGCAGACCTGACGGTGAGGAGACATTAAATCTTATGTCTGCGCGGCCGGCCAGCGTGGTGAGATTCGAATCAGATCGAGGCCGCCCAAATCCTCGATTTCGAAATTCGGAGAGGCCGCCGGAATGCACGCAATACCTCGTGTCGGAATTTCAAATTGTTCGAATTCGACCGAGTCAATTCGCGCCGATCCTGCCGCGGCAAACAGGTAGGACAATCCAGTTGGAGCGTCACTTTCGCCGGTAAGGGACAAACTATTGCGGCGGCCGGTAGTGGTCATGCGCTCGACCCGAAAGTATTCAACATCGATAAGAATACTGCGATCGTTGAGACTCTTTGGAGAGACCTTGCCCGCCCGCGTGGAAAGGCGTACAGCTTCAAGCGATTTCTCAATGTGCAACTCACGTGGCCGACCGTAATCATACATCCGGTACGTAATATCTGAGTTCTGCTGCGTCTCAAGGAGGATCGATCCCGGCCAGATGGCGTGCACTGTGCCCGCATCGACGAAGACCATGTCCCCTTGCTCAATGGGCAGGATATTCAGGTGTTCTTCGAGCGTGCCGTTGGCGATCCCGGCCCTGATCTGATCCATGGTGACGCCTTGCCTGATGCCGGCGGCGACCTGAGCCCCTGGTTCCGCGGCCAGAGCGTACCAGCACTCGGTTTTTCCGCGCGGCTGTCCATACTTCTGGGCCATCCGGTCATCAGGATGGACCTGCACGCTGAGTTTCTCGCGAGCGAAGATCATTTTTACAAGCAACGGTGACTCAGCGCGGGGAGCCGTGGGACCAAGCAGGGCCGCGGGTTCCTCGTTGAAGGTCGCGCCGAGTGTCTTGCCGGCGTGGGCTCCGGTCGCAATACGGCATTCATCGCCGGTGAGCCAAACCTCGCCGATTGGCTCGTTGTCGGCAACGCGGTCATACCACGGATGGAGGTCTTTGTATCCCCAGACTCTACCCACAAAACGAGGCTCGATCAGAAATGGCGGCAGTTTCAGGGGTGGATTGGAGGGGACCATACGGGGCAGGCCTTTCCTGGCTAAGGGGTCAGCGAATCGATGGATCGTGCACGGGACGAGAATCCCGCACCCAAGACATTACCATGCACACGACGAATTCCGTTCAAACCCTTACTGAGCTCAATTCTGCCATAGAGCCCTTCGTGCAAATCTAGTACTCTCAAAGTGACAAATGAGCTAGGGGTTTGCTCCCCTCCAATACCGAGAATCGGGATGCCAGCGGATTTCGCAAGCCGAACCAGTTGACTCGATTCAATTTCTTGCCCAAAATTGCGCGTACAGTTGACTTCTCTCCGGAGGAGAGCGATCGATGCCTAATCAAGTGTGTATGGGTGCGATGATGCAATGCACGATGGGAATGGCGCCAAGTTCGCTGGTGGTGCTACCTGTAAATAGAGTCCTCACAAATCAGATGCCGGACGCAAATATCATGGATCACATTCCCATGGTCAATATCATGCCGTTTGGGATGTGCATGTCTCCGGCAAACCCTATGGTGGCAGCAGCTACGGCAGCGGCATTGGGAGTGCTAACGCCCATGCCGTGCATTCCGAATACGCCGGCGCCATGGGTGCCTGGGGCACCGACGGTATTGCTTGGGAATATGCCTACTCTCGATAACGTCTCGCAGCTCATGTGCATTTGGGCGGGAGTCATTACGTTCACAACTCCGGGTGAATTCACGGTCGAAGTTCCATGAGACGACCGAGGCAGATTTTTCAACGGTAGACTAGTCAAGGTACAACGCTCTGATACATTTGCTCACAATTGGTTCGAGTCCGATTGGATGAGGCAGGTTCGACATGACGCAGGAATCGACGATCGCTCTCGAATTCGCGGCCATCACCGACATTGGTTGCCGGCGCAGCAACAATGAGGACAGCTTCGGCTACGATGCCGAACAGCAGATCTTCGTGGTGTGCGACGGGATGGGCGGCAACGCGGCGGGAGAAGTGGCAAGCGCCATGGCGGTGCGCGCCCTCATTGATACGTATGGATCGACGGCAGTCCCTACTCCCGACGCAACGGGACCCATGGCTGTCGGAAACCGTTTGGCCGTCGCAATCTACGAAGCCAATCGCATAGTCCGTGAAGCCGGCGCCGAGAACCCGGAACTCGACAGCATGGGCACGACGCTGGTGTGCGCGTGCCTGGACGGCAACCGCATCGTGATTGGAAACGTGGGCGACAGCCGGGCCTACCACGTCAGAGGTGGTGAATGCGTACAGATTACACAGGACCATTCATTTCTGGATGAGGAAGTCCGCAAGGGCAACATGACTCCGGAGATGGCTGCCGCTTCCAATCTTCAATCCGTAATCACGCGCGCCATCGGGGTAGCGGAGACAGTTGAGCCGGACTTGTACGCGGCGACCCTTCAGCCCAACGACCTGCTTTTGCTTGCTTCCGACGGGCTGACCCGCTATGCGCATATCGAGGAAATTGCTCACGCTACCGCAAACCACACCGATCTCACGCTCATCTGTACTGCTCTCATCGAACACGCCAAGCAACTCGGCGGAGCGGACAACATTACCTGCATCCTGCTGCGCGCGGTTGCGGCGCCTCCCGCCACTCCTCCCGATCAGGTCGAGGCTTTCACGCCCTCTATTTGAGAATTACTGGTTGCACGCAACCCAAACCTGAGAGGCCTTCACCTGCTAGAAATTCCGCGCCAGGACCGGAAAGTTCAAAGGTCACCGTCTTCACGGCGTTTCCTGACCCGTTTACCTTGTGCCCAGCCACTGTTGTTGCCGTGTCGATCGGGTACTCCAGCCGGAACCCGCCAGCCGTCCGCGTGATCTGAGCCGTTCGCACAAGTTCAAAGAGCGACCAGGTTCCCTGGAACGGCAGGACCTCGGTGTTGTCGTAGATCAGCGATGCTTTCTGCGCGGTGGAAGCGGTCCAAGTGGACGGCTGAGCAGCAGAACTCGCCGGAACCCGTTGTCCATCGACGAGAAGGGCTGCGTTCGCCACTCCATTCCCTGGAATGAAGCGAAGAGTGAAGGACATTGTCGCGCTCTTTGCTCCACCTGCATACAAAACAGAGCTGACGTGTTCGGCGTGATTGAAGTAATACAGGAATTTTGGATTGACCTTTCCCGGTGCGGACGGAGCGGGGCTGTATCCTGCGCTTGCCTTGATAAGTATCTTGTTTAGCATCGCATTGTAGGTGGACGCCACCGCTCCAGTTTCCGGTGCAAATGCCGCATCAACTGCCTGAAGGCTGGCTTGTCCGGTCGTGTTCGGGCTGAAGGCGAAGGGGAACTTGCTTAGAAGCGGATTGATTGCTTCGCAGACTTTCAGACCTGCTCCGTTTCCAGCTGCGCCGGGGCTTGGCTCGAACCTGGACACGCATTGAATGGGAGCCTGCAGCAGCGACAGGACAGTCTGGTCAGTGTGAGTAATGGGGTCAGGATTGAAGGCCTGCGCGGTCTGTTGGGCGGCACCGGTGGCGGCCACAATCTGAATTGAAACGGGTGCGAAGGCATTGGCATCCGTGGTAATGTTTGGCGTCTTTGCCGCGAGGTCCACCGCGCCTGCCAGCTGCAGCAGCGCGGTGAGATAGGGCTGAACGCCGGGGCCAATCAATCGGTCCGTAGCATTCGGATCCACGAGTACCTGTGCGGGCTGGAAGGTCGATTTGATCTGCGGGTTGGCGACGGCAGTGTTATGCGACACCGTGAAGAACAATTCAAGTAACGGTGACGAGGGACCTGCGAGGAAGTTAAGCCGGGCCGGGGCCTCCTGCAAACTTCCGCAATTGGTGAGATGGGCGCTGATCAGGAACTCGTGCCACTCTTTGAGGAAATCTTCTGTGTAAAGAGACGCCGAGTCCTTGCTTCCCGCAGTTGTGCCCAACGATTTGCTGGCAAAAGCTCCCAGCACCCAAGCCTCACCGTTTGCGTATCTTTCCGGATGTTTCAACGCCTCCTGCATGGCGGCGAAACCGTCGTGGGTAAAGGCTCCGCGCACAATATGGGGATCGACTACAAAGTTCGCCGAGCCAGGATACTGTTTATTGAAGTCGATTGGCTGGCTTGCCTTGTCCGCGTCAGTGAGCATGGCCTGATAGATGCGGGTCGAAACCAGGAAATTCGATAGGTAGCTGCGCGCGTGATCTACGGCCGGGTCGGGCGGGTCCGGAGTGATGCCGTAAGGCGGAGTGCGGAGCAGTTCGTTACCGTAGAAGTCGAACTGTTTGCTGGCCAGCCGCTGCGGCTCCTCTTCGACCCGATTTGAACCTTTCCAGTTTTGAAGGAGTACCGGCGTAAGAAAGGCAGTCTGACTTTTCTCCGGATGGCTCGTCGTGATCAAGTAAGCTTTCAGCGGGTTATAGGCGGCATTATAGGAGTTGGAGTCATTGGCTGCACTTGCGGCGGGGGCGTCAGGGAGCGCGCGCATGAAGGTGATCATGTTTGCCTGGGCGGGATTGAGCAGCATCGGGCGGAACCGATCGAAGTAGATTCGCCTGGCTTTCGCGTCGAGCTTTTCGCCCTGATACAAGCCGAAGCGATACCGCCACGGAGCGCCGTCCCGCTGATAGCCGTCGAGCAAGACGATAGTTTGCCGAAGATCTTCAAGCGCATGCAGGTCGGTTAGGCTTGGCATTGAAACGGCGGTTGCATCGACGTTCGGAAGGGCGCGTGCGTCGCTTGCAATCCGGTGTTCAATTGCAGCATTGTTCAGGTACGACACCACGAGGAACATGAAATAGAGCGCGAATAGAAACGCGAGGGTTCCGAAAAGAATTCGCCGAAACAGGCGCGCCGGCGTGGACTGGCGGGATGATGCCAAAGCGCGCTTGTCGCCGAAAACCACTTCAGTGAGCAGCCGCGGCAAAAACGTCCATTGTGGAATGCGCGAAGAAACCATTGCGGGCGTTGCGGCTGCCCTTGGGCCGAAGCCGGTTTGGCCCGACGATATCCTGAGATATTGCGTCGCTCCCGCATCCTGGGGAACCGCCCTCTCTGCGGCAGCGGGAGTTGCGACGGCGCGCTCGACAACCCTGGCGCGAACTCCTGTGAAGTAAACACCTCTCAAATAAGGATTCGCGCTGAGTTGGCTCGGCTTGCAAAGCTCCACCAGGTACTGGTTCAGGACTTTGCGCACCTTGCCGAATTCGCGCGGAAATTCGTAAACGCCCGCAGAATTGCGCGGATCGTTCTCGCGGTCCAGCATCTCGACGCGGAATTCCCCCAGCTGATAGACAAGCCCGTCAACTACCCCGGCCAACATCTTCGAGGCCTGGTCCGCATAGGTTCCCACCGATGCTTCGCTTCGCGGCAGAGGCGAACCGAGAATCTGCCGCACTTCGTCCTCAGAGAGATTATGTGCGTACTTATCGAAGTGCGGAATGCGGTCAAGTTTGGTGACAAACACGTAAACCGCCACCGGCAAGCCCAACAGCCGGCTGACTTCGCGGAGTTGGGCGCCGGTTGCCCTTGCCGACGCCATCACGGAAGTGCCCCCGTCGGCAACCAGCAGCTGATCCATGCTCACGCACACGATCGCTGCGCGCGGGGCCGCGCCCATCCCAAACGCAGATCGATAGGCCTTGGCGCGTGTCCGGTGAATGAGCCTTTCGAAAAGAGAGTTATTCTCTCGAATCGCCGTGCCAACCTCGAGCAACACGGCTTGATTCGAGAACCACAGATTGAGAATTTGCGTGGGTGTCTGCTCGCTGGTGGAAGCTGCACTACCAACAACCAGTTCAGGATCGAGCCCGGACTGCATAACAGTGGAGGTCTTGGCCGCTCCCGCGTCCCCCAGAATGTAAATGAGGGGCAGGGCTTCGAGCGTCTTTGAACCCTGCTGAGAGGTGCGCAACTTACGATTGGCATCGTTGAGCAGCAGGTCCAGGTCTGACGCGTTGCCCTTGCCGCTCGACTCACCCTCGAGTTCCTTCTCCTTCCGCGCCCTGTAGTGAAATACCAGGATTGTGCCCGCTGCGGCGATGCCGATCAACAGGAGAACAACGACAAAAATAATGTACGCCGCGCCCTGAAGATGCAGCAGGGCGGCTATGCCAAATGCGATCAACGCGGCAACTAGAATTACAACGATAGCAAGCACGTACGCGAGCAAGCGATCCTCCCTCAAGCTCGTGAACTAACCGAGCTGCGACGCCCCTGAATTTAACGCGATCAAGAAACCACCGTAAGCCAGAATGCTAAGGATAAACAACACAACAGCAGCAATGCCGAGCCCGCGGCTCCAGCGGTCAACGGCTGCGGCCTGTTTCACCTCAGGTAACGCAACCCGCGGCAGAAAGCCTGTAACTCCACGAATCCGATCAATCTTGTCGCGCCCCTGGCGGACGAGAGCCTGAATCTCCCCAGTTGGCCGGGATGCGCCGGGGTTGGACTGCCCTGACAGCGAACTAATGCTTGCGCTGAGAGCATACTTTCCTTTAAACCCCAACAACATGCAAAGGCAAAACACCTCGAGAGAGTCAGCGGTTTCGGCCGAATCCTGACGCACCAAAAGCGTGTGCAGGTGATCGAAGAAAACCTCACCGGCGCGGTTGTGACCGAACATTTCTTCCTGCAGGGGGCGCTGCGCCCAGTCGGCAAATGCCGGATTCTGCATCTTCAACACGCTCTCGTCGAGGAAGGCTACGACGGCGAAGAACGCAAGCTGGTTGGTCTCGCTCGAATACCCCATGGACTTTGCCTGCTCCATTGCTGCTTTGAGCGCGGCGCGTATGCTGGTGCGAAAATCCTGCGAATTTGCCGATGCCTGCTGTTGCAAAGAGTAAAGCCGGAGAATAATGGTCAGCGCATTCTCATAGCAGGAGGCGAGACTGTATGTGCGAGGTGTCATTGGCATAGGTTGCTCTCCGACTGGACCACGAAATGCAAAAGCGCTTCAATACAGGCGCAACCCAGCGCCGGCCGGTGGCAAACGAATAAAGGCCTGGATCGCAAATCAATAAGAGCATACCTTAAGCCGCTCAGAGCCACAGAATGTCCTGGTAACACAAGGCGCTGCAATCGCTTGAATGACAACCTACGAATGGTTTCAGCTGGCGGATTTTTCGACGGCACCCAGCCGTTCCACTGTCCCCTACGGACGCAGGATCCACTTTACGCAAGATAACCGTCAGTGTAAGCTTCGCAAAGAGCCGCGCGCCGGCAAAAGAGGAGTTTCTTCCCATGACGAACGACAACTCAAAATCCGGACCGGACACTCCCGAGCAGGGAGACTCGCTGAGTGCAACTGGGATGTTTCTTCGTGCCTTCAACGCAGAATCGAAACCCGACCCGGCGGTTTCCGACCCGTTCGCCAGCTCAAAGCCAGTACCTTCGGCGTACCCACCGCCCCAGCGACCGGCTCCCCAGCCCCAGTCGGGGGGAGAGTTTACCCAGTTATTTCAGAAGGTAGATGCTCGGCGATCGGCACCATCGGTCTCGCCATCGAGCGGAGAATCCCACGGGCGGCCGCTCACGCCACCAGTACAAGCACCCCCTCCCCAGCCAGGCGGCCAGGGAGCCGATCGGGGACCTGGAGAATTTACGCGTGTGTTTGTCGGAGGAGCTGCTCCTCCCGCCAGCGCGGCACCCAAGGGAAATGACGAATACTCGCGGTCAGTCCCATTGCCCGAGGGGAATTCCTCACGTTCAAAAGGGTTCTCCGCGCCCGGAGTTTCGGGGGCCGCGTCAGGCGAAGGAAGCTTCACCCAGATTTTCAAGTCGGCATCGTCCGCACCCACGAGCTCTCCGGCTTCGCCTCTGCATGCGCCCGCCCCTCCGCCCAGCCCAAGGCCCTCTTGGAACGACGATCCGATCTTCAGGTCGCAGCAGAGTCCTCAGGCCGCAGATCCTTCATCTCCCAGTGTTACCACGCTTCTTAATTCTCTCGGCACCTCCGGAAACTCGTTACCGGCAGGGCGTTCACCGGGGACAGCGCCTTACCGCCCCGAACCGATTCTCAGTGCGTCGCCCCTCGGATCGCACGAGTCGCACGAAGCTGCTCCTGGCGGAGTTACGCGGATGATCCAGCGACTCGCACAAATGCCGCCGGAACCCGTCCTTGCCGCCCCGCCTGCCGCAATGGCGCCGCCTGTGAGCTCCGGCCCGGGAGACTTCACGCGGATGATTTCAAGGATGGCACCATCGAGCTCCGCGGTTGAACTACCGCCGCCGGCACCGCAAGCCGCCGCGCCAGCACCCGCCCCGTTCGCAGTCCCGGCTCTCCCACCATTGCCCACTATCGCGCCGCCGCACATTCCGCAGGTACCCAGGATGGCGCCGGCTGCTCCGCCCGCAGCAGTCCACTTGCCGGCCATACCAAAGCCTCCAGCATTAACGCTGCCGGCTCTGGCTGCTCCCAAAACAAAACTGGAGGCCATGGTACCGATCCTTCTGGTGATCAATACCTTCCTGCTGCTGGTCTTGCTAATTGTGGTGATTTTCCTGATCAAGAGCCGGTAGTGGCGTCACACCGGGCTCTAGGCGGGTCAGGCGAGCAGCCCTTTTTCGCGGAGGAGCGTGTCGGCCCGTTCGAACCTGTCGATCAAGATCAAGCCTTGCGCTCGCGCTTTGCCTGCATATCGGGAAGAGTCGTCTTCGCTGAACT
>JANXQR010000195.1 GCA_025353435.1 Acidobacteriota bacterium
CCACTCCAGCGCCTGCATGCCGCCCATCGACCCACCCAGCACTAGCCGCAGATGCCGCACCCCCAGCGAATCCAGCAGCTTGGCCTGCGCCCGCACATTATCGCGAATCGACACCAGCGGAAAATCTGCGCCATACGGCTCGCCCGTCTCCGGATTCACCGACCCAGGCCCCGTCGACCCATAACATGATCCCAGCAAGTTGATGCAGATAACAAAGTCGTGGTCCAGTCTCAACACCGCACCCGGCGCAAATACTTCCGGCCACCACTGCCCAACCAGCGCCGACCCCGACAGCGCGTGACAAACCAACACCGCGTTGTCCCGAGCCGCATTCAGCCGCCCGTAAACCGCGTAATGCAGCGTCACTCCCGCCAGGGTCCGCCCGCACTCCAGCAACAGGTGCTCGTCTAGGACAAAATCGCCTTCATATGTCGGCGTTGGATTCGGCATCCGCACAGGCACGGGATGAGACACAGACGCGGGTGCCCCCGGTCCCTCGCCTCTGGGGACCGGGGATGGATCTGGACCTCCCAAAGGTCCCTCAGATCCCGCGCCCGTCGTCTCTTTGGTCATTCCTTTCATTGTGCCGCATGAGCGGGTGTCTTGGCCTCGCCGCTACAGGTTGTCCCGTTCGCCGCCTCAATTGCCTGGTTGAGATCCGCCAGAATATCCCTGATATCCTCGATCCCCACCGACAGCCGCACCAACTCCGGCGTCACGCCCGTCCCCTTCTGCTCTTCCTCCGTGAGTTGCTGATGCGTGGTCGACGCAGGATGAATCACCAGCGACTTCGCATCCCCGATATTCGCCACCAGCGAGAACAGTTCCAGCGAATCGATCAGTTTTTTGCCCGCTTCATATCCACCCTTAATTCCGAATGTCACCAGCGCGCTCTGTCCAGTCGGCAGATACTTCTTCGCCCGCTCGTGATACGCGCTCGACTCCAGACCCGGATAATTCACCCACTCCACTCCAGGATGCGCTTCTAAATGCTTCGCCACCGCCAGCGCATTGGCGGAGTGCCGCTCCATGCGCAGATGCAGCGTCTCAATTCCCTGCAAGATCAAAAATGAATTGAACGGCGAAAGCGCCGCGCCCGTGTCCCGCAGCCCCTGGATCCGGCACTTCAAAATAAACGCCAGCGGTCCGAATGCCTCCGAGTACGACAACCCGTGATAAGACGGGTCAGGATCAGTAAACTCCTTGAAGCGGTCCGACACCCAGTTGAACTTGCCCGCATCCACAATCACGCCGCCGATGCTCGTCCCGTGTCCGCCTAGAAATTTTGTCGCCGAATTCAGCACAATATCCGCGCCCCACTCGATCGGCCGCACCAGCGCCGCTGAGGCCGAGGTGTTGTCCACAATCAGGGGCACGCCCTGCTCATGCGCAATCCCCGCCATCTTTTCAATGTCCGCAATATCCAGCTTGGGATTTCCGAGCGTCTCCGTGTACACCGCCCTGGTCTTCTTGTTGATTGCTTTCCGCAGCCCGTCAAAATCATCGGCATCCACAAACCGCGCCGTAATCCCCAGCCGTGGCAACGTGTAATGGAACAGGTTGTAAGTCCCGCCATACAACGACGTCGTCGACACAATCTCATCGCCCGCCGACGCCAGCGTCAGAATCGCCAGCGTTTCCGCCGCCTGCCCTGACGCAGTCGCCAGACCCGCAGCGCCGCCCTCCAGCGCCGCCACCCGCTTCTCCAGCACATCGGTCGTCGGGTTCATGATCCGCGTGTAGATGTTGCCGAATTCCTTCAGCCCGAACAGCCGCCCCGCGTGATCCGCATCCTGAAACAAATATGAAGTGGTCTGGTAAATCGGCACAGCGCGCGAGCCCGTGGCCGGGTCAGCACTCTGTCCGGCGTGGACCGCAAGGGTGGCAAGCTGCAGCTTCTTTTCTTCCGGCATCTTTCTGCTCCTTCAATCTGTCTGATTTGTTTCTGTGCTTCTGTCCTGAGTCCCTTAGTCCCCTCAGTCCCTCAGTCCCTCAGTCCCTAAGTCCCAAAGTCCCTCAGTCCCTCAGTCCCTCAGTCCCAAAAAGGCAAAGCCCGAATCCTCTCGGGATCCGGGCCGTTCGCTTCCGATTCGTCTGCGTTATCGCATTCGCGTCTCGAGAGCCGCACGGACCCGTCCCACCCCGTACATACACATGAGCATGGCCTCGGTTCCGTTTTGACGCGCACTCCGCATGGCTTGCAGTATCCTAGCCCGCAACCTGCCATGTCAACTTCATTTGTAGCTGCACGTTCCATTTTTTCAGCTGGAGTCTGCCGCCCTCTCCCAAATGATTTTTCGAAGCAAGCATGTAGGAATGTCCGAAATTGCCTCAACGCAACGTCACCCATCTAAAGTCTTCGTAAACTTTTCCTTACTACTCCACAGCAATCGATCGGTGGTCTCTTCCCCGGTCCCATGAAGTCAAAAATCCCATCAAGCGCAAGTCTGCGGACCCACACTCTCTTGGAGACCGAATCAATGACACCGAAAGACGTGTTGAAGGAGCTATTCGATCTGCTTGAGGAATACGCACCGATCTGGTACACCGAAGAGCACCGCATGCGAGCCGAAGCTGTTCTCAATGATGCAGTCGAAGCCCACTTGCGGCTAGGCACTCGCCAGGAAGATGCCGCTGCTGCCGCCGCCCCTTCGCCCAAGACGAAACTGTGTAGACCTACATCACGGCCCGTTCTCGCCGCCGTCACTGCGCGCAAACCCGTAAAACCTGTCGGTGGTCCCTCCGCGCATTAACTCAACTGTCGATACGCATAAATCACAAATCGCCGCGTCGCACATCAGACCGTTCCACGCATTCCAAGTTGGAGCATATATTCACAGGTTGACCATCTTGATTCCGGATACTCAACAAGTGTTAGGCGAAGTTTTCAATTTGTGTCGAGTTTTCCTCAGCCTCTCTGATAGATTTCCCCCAGTCAGCCGATACCTAAGTTACTAGCGCCCGATCACACGAGCACATAGGATGACTACGGGTCAACTCAATCTCTATCTAAATCGGGTCCTTAAACCGGAGGAAGTCTTGAACCTCGAACACGCCGCAACCAAACTCGCTCGCAACAGTTTCAAGTTGACCGACGCTTCCCGTTCCACCAACCCCAAGGTGGTCCTGAAAGATGTTTTCGAACTCCTCGAAGAGTACGGCCCCATGTGGTACACCGAAGAATTGCATAATCGCATGAAAACTGCGCTAGCCAGCTACAACTAGGCTAGGCGCCAGCTTCCCCGCTTTCCCCTCCCCCAACCCCGCTCGCCGCTTCGGGATTCCCTCCATCCCGAAGCGGTTTCGAGCCTAGCCCCCAAACCTCCACCATCTCCCCTCCCATCCCAGCCACATCCATCCGTCTGCCCTTTTTTCAGTACTTAGGCACTAGGACTAAAGTGCGCAACAAATGGTTACTCACTTGGATACTTGTCCAGATTTAGGACACTTAAGCTGATAGATTGCATCTGACAGGCAGGTGCAAGTTATTGAGGAGTCAACCGGAACGTGTGCGGCCCCGCCTCGAGCCACGCAACGAAATTTCTTCCAATTTGCGTCCAAACATTTGAATTTTGCATCCAGTTCTGTGGGAGGATCTTTGAAGCGCAAACGTGCCACCGCGGAAGTCCTTAGCGAAAGCCCTATTCTGGCTTCGCAGCGGTCTGCCCCTGCCCCCTTGATCGTCCTGCAGGAAATGTTTGACCTGCTCGAAGACTACGCGCCCTTTTGGTACACCGAAGAGCTGCGCGATCGCGCCATTTCCGCCCTATCCGGCATGCAGCCGAAGCGTCTGAACCTGAAGTAGACCCGCATCCGGCCTCACTCCTCGCAATCCCATCACTCGCGGTCCATGGCGGAGCTTCCTTCACCGCGGCATCAACTGAAACTGCCGAATCGCGATGCGCGGTCCCACCTTCGCATGCCCCGAATCCGGAATCAGCCTGACCGTAATCTCATTGAATGTCCGAATTCGTGCGCCCGACGGTACCGCAAATCGCAGTGTTTCAATCAACGGTGCCGTCTTCGTCCCAAAATGTTCCGGCTCGGTTGATGCCAATGGCTGCTCGCCTAAGGTCACACCCGGCGCGCCCGGTAAATTCGAGTTAGTCAGCACTACTCCCATCGCAATCGTTCCCGGCCGATTGTCACGATTCATCACCTCAACCTGAACCTCGCGGCATCGCGCCACCCGGATCTGCGCTCCAAGGTTTTGGTGCGCCTCCATCACCAGGGGCAGGCGGTTATTCGATGCAATCTCCACCGCCAGCGGCGTTCCTCGCGCTTGGTGCGCTTGCGGTCCAGGGCGATCTTCAGGCGGTTGCAAATACCAGTACGGCCCATCAAAGCGCACCACCAGCGGCCGCTTCGTTCCCGGCGCCAGCAGGTTGCTCGGCTCCGGCAGCGGCGGCACAATCTGCTTCCTCTCCGGATACGGCCACAGAATCACGCTCACGTACCCGCCGCCTCTCTCGCTGTTTGCCTTGGCGGCATTCGCCGCCGCCTGCTCTGCAAGTAACGCATTCATGGCCTGTATTTTGTCGCGACGTGCTACTCCATCCAGCAGCGCCCAGGCCGTCACCAGCACCGCGGCCATCGCCACTGCCGCAAGCCTCATCGCCGCGCGCCTCTCCAGGCTTCTACTTTCTTGAACGGCATCCGGTGCGTGCGTTCGCTTCCACGCAAACACAAATGCACTCGCCGCCAGCAGCGCCCCCGCCGTCATATTTGACCGGTCGATCAGTGCCCATCCACCTGCATAAAAGCAAAGCGCAATCAGATATCCATACGCCTCGCCTGGCGCACGATACAGCGACTCGGCGAAGATCTCCCGCTCCTCCGATTGCCGCCCCGCGTCGGTCACAACCGACCCAACAAACAATGTCGCGGTACCTCTCCGCAACCCCACCGCCAGCGCCCACCCGCCAACCATCGCCACCGGCCCCGCTGCCGGCGAAACCTGTTCGCAGAGAATCACAACTGCGGGCACCCACACCCATCCGCTCGCGCAGGCTAGCGCAAACGCCCGGAACGGCAGCGGCGGTTTCTCGCGGAACGGACTCGACGGGTTGTTCCAATAGATCCACGCGCCCATAATCCCCGTCAGGGCGCCAAGCACGACGTAAGCCGCCGCGCGCCCTACCAGGGCCCGCAGCGTGGGCATCTGCGCCTCCGGCAATTGGCACAGCAGGAACCCCGCGATCAGCGCGTTCAATAGTCCCGCGCTCACTACGAATCCAAAGAATCGCTTCAATGTGAAGGGATCGAACGCGGCCGCAATCTGCCGCGCGCTCGGTAAGGCAAACTCCGCCTCACTGCCAAACTCAACCGGCTCGCGATGCGCGGCCACCAGCCGCGGCGTCGCTCTCCACATCGCGCACACCATGGTCAGCAGATAGGGGATGCGCAAGGCCATCGCCCACATGCGCATATCCACAATCTCACCCAGCGGCGTCAGCGTGCGCCGGTCCATCATCGGCCCCGGAAAGTCGAACAGGTTCATCATCACGAACGTCGCAAAATAGATGGGCAGAAACAGCATGCAGGCCAACGCGCAGGCCCGCACAACCTTTCGCAACCGCAGCCGTTCCCGCGACTGCGTAAACCCGGCAAAGTACACTACGATTCCCGCCCACATGAAAGCCAAATGCAGCAGCAGCCACACCCCCAACGTCGAGCCCGTCGAAAACGGCGCGTCCATCTTCCACATCGGTCCGAAAACACGTGCGTTCAGCTCGATACGATCCACGACCGCTGTCCACGCCGGAGCCATCATCGACCACAACAGCGCAAACACCAGCAACGCCCGCCGCTGCGCAAAGTGCCTGCCCCACGCCACTGCAAACGCCGCCAGCGCCTGCCGCCAGTACCAGCCATCGGAGCGCCCAGCACGAAAGTCTTCGAGCAGATCGCCGGCCAGCGCCTCGTCGCGATCGGCGGGCGTCAGATGCTCCAGCACCCACGTCGCCGCCGCGGGAGGCTCAAGGCGCTTCATCGCCCGCCTCCAAGCTTTGGATCGGGCAGCGCCTTCCACAGCCCGGTCAGCACTCGCCGCGTCTCCTGCACCTGCCGCAACCCTTCCTTCGTGATGCGGAAGTAGCGCTTGGCCTTCCCTCCGCGCTCCGGCGTCGGATCGCCCAGATTCGACTCGACCAGACCCTTCGCCTCAAGCCGTTCCAGTGCCGCGTACACGCTGCCCACCGACACATCCCTGCCCCGATGCGCCTCCAGTTCGCGCGAAATCGGCACACCATACGCGTCATCCGCGAGCTGAATGACCGCCAGTAGCAGCATCAGTTCGAATTCGCCGAGATACCCGCGCTCCGCCATTAATTCATCATGCGCGAGGAAATAATCGCCGTCAACCAAATTCCCGTACCGATTTCTTGTCACAGATAGTTCTTCACCGGCCTTGCCGACCCACGGGGCGATGAAGCTGTGCCCCATTCATCGTGCTTTTTGCGATGAGTGGGATCGCACGAACCTCACGACTATTACTTGTCTTGTTGAACTTGCATTTCTGTTTCTTATCAGATCCCATGGCTCCATGACTGCAGAACGGCATCATCCCGCGGGTAGTAGCATTGGGCATCAGCATGAATCACCAAACACCGGCCCTCGCATTCATCGTTCTCTCCCTGGCAATCCCCGCGCTTCACACGCAGGTCGCCATTCCGCCACCATCGAATCCCCCTGCCCCCGGCGGAATAATCCTTCAAATCCATGCCAATTCAGTGCTCGTGCCGGTGGTCGTGCGCGATTCTCGCGGTCACGCAGTGGGCAACCTAAAGCAGGAAGACTTCAAGGTCTTCGATCAGGGCAAGCGCCGGACAATCGTTGGATTCACGCTTCAGCAGTCTGATAAACCTGCGGACCCACAACCAGCCGTCCCGAGCCCCACTCCCGACCCCGCAAAATCCGCTGCCGATCCCGCTCCTCAGCCAGCGACTTCCGCAAAAAGGTTCGTAGTCTTTCTCTTCGACGATCGGCACCTCGGCCCCGGCGATCTCGAGCAAGTGAAGAAGGCCGGCATCCGCATGCTCGACAAGCCACTCGCCGACAACGATCGCGCGGTGGTGTTGTCGTTTCATGGCGTCAACTCCGGCGTGGCCCACGACCGCGAACCGTTGCTGGCAGCCATCTCCAAGCTGAAATCCCAGCAGACCAACCAGCGCGATCATTCGCAATGCCCCGACATCGACTACTACACCGCCGATCAAATCCTCAACAAGCACAGCAAAACCGAATGGGATGTCGCCTATGAGCAGGCCGCAAACTGCAGCCACAAAAGCTATGGAGCAGGCCCGCCCGGCGGCACTGGATACGTGGAGCAACTGGTCAGGACCGCCGCCAATCAGGCTCTCATTGCCGGTGATCAGGATGTCCGTGAGACCCTCACCTATCTCCGCGACGTGGTCCACACCATGGCCAAGCTCCCCGGCCAGCGCACCCTCGTCCTCGTATCGCCCGGCTTCTACGCTGGAACCGATGAAGCCCTCGCAATCCAATCGACCGTGCTCAACGTCGCCGCAGCTTCAAACGTCACCATCAGTGTGCTCGACGCGCGCGGACTCGGCGGCAGCAACGTCGGCGCCAACAGCAGCGGCTCGGTATCGGTATTCGCCAACGCCACCGGCCAACCTGTCCAGAGCCAGCTCGAATCATCACGTGAAAACGAAACCCTGATGTCTGAACTCGCAGACGGCACCGGCGGCACCTTCTTCCGCCACAGCAACGATCTCGAAGCCGGACTCGAAACTCTAGCGACAGGGCCCGAGTTCCTTTACCTCCTCGAGTTCTCCCTTCAAGACGTCAAATCAAATGGCTCGTATCATCAATTGAAAGTGGAAGTGGCGGGCAGCGGCCTCTCCGTCAAATCCCGCTCCGGATATTTCGCGCCCATGCCGCCAGGCAAGAACTAGTACCCAATCAGACCAGCATGACAACACGCCGACAAATCGCAACATTCCTTCGAGCCGTAATCGTGCTCATTATCCTCGCCCCGCCGCATTCAGCTTCGCCGCAAGGCGCCCCCAGCCGCCTCAAAGACATCCCCTATTCCCCCACACTCCGTCCCAGTTCCGCACCCACCGAAACCTACTTCGATTTTCCATTTCAAAAACTCAAAGACGCGGTCCCGGAACTGAAGGGCCTTAAATTTGACGACAGCCAGCAGCAGCTCGCTCCAATTCTTGCCGGTGTCGCGCGCACCATCGCAAGCGTCTTGCCGCGCCTGCCAAATTTAGTTTCGCGCGAAGACATCACCGGCTTCCAGGCGCCACGCGATCCGTCAGCACTATCCGGCCTCGCAGCCGCGCAGCCATGGAGCCGCGAATTCCGATACCTCATCCTTTCCCATCGAAACGCCGACGGCACCACCATGATTGAAGAATTGCGCACCGATTCGAAAGGACATTCAGCCGACGCAGCCGGCCAATTCTCTTCCCCGCGCGGTTTCGGATTCGCCTACCAATGGCTCTTCTTCACCGCCGCCAATCAACCCGACTTTCGCTTCCGCTACCTCGGCGAACAGGAAAAGGGTGGACGAAAAACCTTCGTAGTCGCCTTCGCCCAGGTCCCTGCCAAAGTTACCGCCCCCGCCCTCTTTCAAAATGATGGCAAGACCTCTCCCTTCTATTACCAGGGCGTTCTCTGGGTCGACCAATCAACTTTCGACATCGTCATGCTCCGCACCGACCTGCTCGATGCACTTCCCGATCTGCACCTCACGCGCCTCACCACGCAACTCAGCTTCAGCCAGGTCCACATCCACGGTTTAGACGACGCGTTCTGGCTCCCAAACGAAGTCTCCATCTCCAGCGACCAGGGCCGCGGACCCATGGAAGAAAATCATCGCTACTCCGACTACCACGTCTATCACTCCACCTCCAGAATCGTCCCCTGATCCCTCGCATCGGGCATAATGGAAGCAGCACATTTTTAGTCAGGCATTTCAGCAGCATCCGCTCCGTCCCCATATTCACAGGCCTCACGTGCACGCACACGGCCCTTGGGTCCGCAGGATATCTCTGGCCTGTCGTGCGTCATCTCGATTAAGGACTCATACCTCATGCCCTTGAATTGCGGAATCGTCGGCCTCCCCAACGTCGGCAAAAGCACCATCTTCAACGCCCTCACAGCGGCCAAAGCTCCGGCGGCCAACTATCCGTTTTGCACCATCGACCCCAACGTCGGCGTCGTCTCGGTTCCCGATGTGCGCCTCGATCGCATCACCGCGTTCGTCAAACCCAATCGCACCGTCCCCACAACAATGGAGTTCATTGACATCGCCGGCCTGGTCGAAGGCGCCAGCAAAGGTGAAGGCCTCGGCAACCAATTCCTCGGCCACATCCGATCCACTGACGCAATCTGTCACGTCGTGCGCTGCTTTGACGACCCCAACGTCATCCACGTTGCCGGCGGCGTCAATCCCCTTCATGACATCGACATCATCAACACCGAGTTGCTCCTTGCCGACCTCGACACCACAGAAAAGCGCTGGGCCAAAGTCGAAAAAGCCGTCAAGAACACCACCGACCCCAAAATCAAAGCCGAAGCCGAAGCTCTAAAAAAGCTCCTCGAAGCCATTCAGGCAGGCCGTCCCGCGCGCGTCGTTGACCTGAGCGAAGAAGAGAAGGCCGCCGCGTACGACCTGCACCTCATCACCATGAAACCCGTCCTCTACGTGGCCAACGTCGACGAAGCCGGCCTCAAGGGAGGCAATGCCTATGTCAGCTCTGTTGAACAACGCGCCGCCGAAGAGAACGCGCAGACAGTCAGCATCTGCGGCGCCCTCGAAGCCGAGATCGCGCTCCTTGAGCCCTCTGAGCGCACCGATTTTCTCACCGATCTGGGTCTGACCGAGCCCGGCTTGGATCGCCTCATCCACTCCGCATACCGGCTTCT
>JANXQR010000202.1 GCA_025353435.1 Acidobacteriota bacterium
CGGACATGCAGCAAACATTCCGCTCCATTATTGAAGCAGCGGGGGGCACGGTTATCGCAGGCACGCGGCGACATCCTCAATTGAGCAGCGCTGGTGAACGCGAAGGTCTCGCGCAGCCGGTGACGTCACGTATCTCAGTCGGGGGTGCAATTATTCATGAGTTAGGCACGGTGCGCATGGGTAGTGATCCTAAGAGTTCGGCATTGAACGGCAACTGCCAGGCTCACGAGGTCAAGAACGTGTTCGTAGCGGATGCCGCACCATTTGTAACTAATGCCGACAAGAACCCCACACTTACTATCATGGCGCTGTCCTGGAGGACATCAGAGTATCTCCTGGACCAAGCCAAGAAGGGAGAACTTTAATCCGATGCAGACTGACTTGGTATCTCGCAGGACAATCTTGAAGTCACTCAGCCTTGGTGCCGTCGCAGGGTCCGTGCTGCGCGTCATTCCGCTTCAAGCCGCGGAATTCGCTCATCATCTGATCGAATCGGAGAAGGCCGATTCCAAATCCGAAAACTACACTCCAAAGTTTTTTGACGCGCAACAATACAAGACTCTGCAGCTACTTTGCGAGACGATTCTTCCGGCCGACGCAGATTCGGGCGGTGCGATTGAAGCGGGCGCTCCGGAGTTCATCGATCTGCTTACCAGCGAGAACTCGGAATACCAGGCTAAGTTGGGCGGCGGTTTGAAGTGGCTCGATACGACCTGCACAGCCCGCTACGGAAAGGCCTTTCTGGGTTCCTCATCGGAACAACAAAAAGAAGTCCTCGATCTCATTGCTTACCGCAAAAATGCCGACCACGATGAGAGTTTGATTCACGCGGTGGAGTTTTTCTCTTTCTTGCGCAATTTCACCGCCGACGGATTCTTCACCAGTAAGGTCGGCATCAAGTATTTGGGATACAAGGGCAACACTTATTTGGTTGAGTTCCCTGGGTGCCCGCCGGTGCCCGGGTTATGAATCCATAAGTTCGGCGTTAGGCGCGTTATTCAACGACGAGCCCTTCCGCGTGGACCCGGCCGATGACTATGTTGACGTGGTCGCCCCTCTTGACAGCGTGGGTCGGATTGGAGAATGCCATCCAGTACGATTTGCCTGCCTCGGGGGGGTTGGTCTGGCGCAGCTGTCCAACCTTCTCGAGTGAAGGAATGACGAGGCGGATTCCATGGGACGGCGAGTCGAGGAAGGCTTCGATTTTCTTGTCGTTGAAGATACCCGCTTTCGCAGGGTCAGTTACGCGATAGCTGAATCTGATGAGAGAGCCAGATTCGACAGCTCTCACCATCAACGAATCGACCCCCCACACAACCGAATAATACTCCGACGCTTTTTGCGGGGAATGATTTGGAATGTAGTGAGAATGAGGACGCTGCGTTGCAGAGGGCGGCGCAGTGGAGGGCGGCGCAGCAGGCTTGGGCGTCTGTGCCGAACCCGGTGAAAGGAAGATTGCGCCGGCCAGTACCAGCCCCGATATCAATTGACTCGAATCGCGATTGCGCTTGAATAATTTCGCATTGCAGGTCATGTATGCCTCACTGAGAGAAATTGAACCGGAGATCCTGGTTTGGATCTCCGGCTCGGGAATTATAGAGGAACCCGATTTCAAGGTGTAACAGCGTAGAACCCCGTGTAACGGCGATGCCGCTCTCGGGAGGTCCCGAGAGCGGCATCGCCTTGGCAATTTGAGAGCAGCTACTGAGCGGTGCCGCTCAAGGTTGATGTCTGTGTACCGACCGAGTCAGTGACCGAAATCGTCGCGGACTTGGGGCCGGCTGCTTGAGCGGTTAGCGGCTTGAACTGCACGGTGATTGTGCAGGTCGCGCCGGGCGCCAAGGTCTGGTGTGTTGCATTGCCACAGTTGGAGAGCAGCCCAACAATGGTGTAGTTGGCGGGATTTGGTGCCGTACCGCCAATTGAACCTGCTGTGACGCCAGTCAGATTCACGTTGCCGGTGTTGGTCAGTGTGAATGCCTGGGCCGGGTCAAGCGTGCAGGCGAGAATGCCGACAACTCCGGTTCCAGGGCAGTTGCGAGCATGGGCGAGGGTCCACGTGGTGGGTGTGAAGGTTGCGGTCTTTACTGCCGTGACGCCCGTACCCGAGAGAGAGACCGGGGAGCCAGTGACAGCAACGTTCGAGGTAACGGTGACGGTACCCGTCGCCGCTGTCGTGCTCGCCGGTGTGAACGTGGCCAAAATGGTGCAGGTTTGGCCCGGCGCCAGCGGCGTCGCGGTGGCGCAAGTGCCGCCAGATCGAGCAAATGGCGCTGTCACCGCGACGGTAATCCCAGTGACATTCGCGGTGCCCGAGCTGCTCACCGTGAGGGTTTGCGGTGCCGATGTAGTGCCCACCGCAACATTGGTGAAGGTGAGCGACGTTGGCGAGACGCTGGCGAGTGGAGTGTTCGCTGGAACAAAGTACTCCACTGCACCGATGTCGACCGGGTTTCCTGGTTGCTTACGCGGATTCCCGAAGAAGTCATCGCTTGGCGCCATCGTGTATGGGTTGGTAGCGCCAGCCGGAAGTGCGTTTACACTGGCAACTTTGTTGTTTGCCGGCGAACCGCTTGGCAGTACAGCATTGACGTTGGCCCCAGGATAGTTCAGCGACAGGGGACCCCAGCGGAGGTTGATCCAGTTGTTGCCCTCGTCTACCGTGGCGGAAGGCGACAATGTGAATGCCGGAGCCGGCAGCGCGTTGGACTCGTTCGTTCCAGGAGGAACCTGCCAACCCGTAGCGAACAGCACGGCGCCGGATGTGACGGCTTCGAGCGGTACGCGTGCACCATTGCAGTATTTGCTGGTCAGCTGGGGATCAGCAATGAAGTTGTTGGAGCCGCCACCGGCTGCGGGCGCCTGCGTGAGTATTGAGTAAGTCGGCGTCAACAGACCAACTGCTGTTCCAGCTGCAATTGTTCCACTCGGAACCTTGTCTCCACGGATACCGATGTCCCAATAGCTGGCGTTTCCGTCGTTGCATGCGCCAGTTACGTTCTGGCTCGCTGCCGCCACAGCCCCACCCGGGCCAAATGGCGCGTTATACATCGACACCTGGCTGTTTTGGTTGGTGTTGGGCGGATTGCTGGGCCCGGTGGATAAGCCGCCAACGGCAATCATTGTGGCTCGGTTCTGCCAGAAGATGTCGTTGTCGAGGGCCGGGACTGAGTATTTGGTGCAGTCTGAAGACGTCCCTCTTGTGCCGTGACCCGCCGGGCATTTGATTGCAGTGGTGCCTCCCGGTGTGATCAAGGCAATGTTCGCATTCAGCACGGCACTATTGGTCACGCTAACCAGGCCGGCTACCTGCGGGCAGGAGTTGGTGCCGTTGTTAATGGTGCAGTTCTTCATCGGAGTTGTGCTGGCCAGAGGAGCGAACAGGGTTTGGAGCAGCACGCCCGAAGAGGCCGTGGAGTTGTTGTAGACGACCGTATTGTTGATGAAGTCGGTCGCCAGGGCGTCCACCATCGAGACACCGCCTCCGTCCCAACCTGCAACGTTGTTGGCGATGATGTTGTTGGTGATCCGCACCGCGTTCCACGGGGTTGACGTCTGGAACGAGGGCGTCGTATGCGTGCCAACGTTCTGCCATCTCACAGTACCCGTGGGTGCGCCGTTGGGGAAGCTAAGTACTTCCGTTCCGTTGAGGTTCTGCAGTCTGAGGCCGCCGCCGCTGCCGGCGTCCGCGGCGTTGCCCACGATCAAGTTCGCGTTGATGAGGAGGCCGGGGCCGACACCATCGCTGGGCGCAATCGTTGCCGGATCCACGACGCAATCCGTGTCTTGTGGGACAGGGCAAACAGGATCCTGATCGGGAGCCCCCATGATGAGCAGTCCGCCGCCGTTGGTTGTGATCGTCGGGTTTGTGCTCTGGTTGAAGAGGATGGTGTTGTGCTCGATGTCGCCATCGTAGCTGTAGCCGAGGTGCGCAACGCCAGCGCCGTCACCGGTGCTCATGTTGCCGCAGATCCAGTTGAAGTTGAACTTGTAGTAGTCGCTGCCGCTGCAGAAGGTGACGCCACCTGCTCCTGCGGGAGTGGACGAGAACAGTTCGTCGCCAAGCGATGAATTCTGCGAGACATAGTTGTTGTGGATGTTCACATCCAGGTCGAAGCAGAACGGCAATGCCATGTTGACTGGGGCGTTTCCGTCCGCTATGCACGAGCCGGGAACCGTGTTGGCAATGCTGGCCGCCAGGTACGCGTCAGGATGTTCACCCTGGCCGATGGTGATACCGCCGGACAGTGTGCCTTGGTTGTTGACGACGCGGTTGTTGGCGATCTGGAGATCGTGCGCCCAACCGTGAACCAGGATGCCGCCGCCGCCCTGCGAGCTGTTCTTGACTGTCAGGCCGTCAATGCTGGACGGATTGCACAGGAAGTTGCTCGGGAACGGGTTCTTGGCACTGGCTGTGTTCGGGCCGCAGTCGCTGTTTTTGAGAACCAGTGTTCCCGTCGGGAAGACGTCGGAAGCAAATGGATTCGATCCGCCTGGGAACTTCACGCCTTTACCAAGCACGGTGATACCCGCGCCCTCGTAGGCTCCCATGATGGTGGGCTCGATCAGCTGTTCCGCCAGGTTTCCGTTGAGAGTGGCATCCCAGCCGACAGTTGCCTCAAGCGGCAAGCGGTCAACCGAGAACTGCATGTCCTGAGAGCAAGTGAATGTGCTCGAAGGATCGTACACATTCGAACCCGAGATCGGCGTGCCGTTCAGGGCGAGACCGAAGAGACACACAACCTCGCGATGCCAGGGATCCAGTCTGCCGGCGGGGTGTGGATTGCCATCGATGATGCTCGATGCCGCGCCAACTCCCTGCAAACGAACCGGCTTCCACATCAGCACCATTTCTAAGTGCGAAGCGTGTGTTTTTGCGATAGTGGCACCCGCAGCAGGTGCGGCGCTGCACGATACTGCGCTGGATACTCCAGCAACAGTCTGGGTGCAGGTTGGATCGACGATGAGCAGGTCGCCCGGCTGAGCCGCGTCAATCTTGCTCTGGATCGTGTCCGATGCCGCGATGTGGGTTGGAGCCTTGCCACCAATCGTCACTGTGACGGTATCGATGGACTGCTTCCCGTTGGCTGCGGTGATGACCAACTCGCCGCATTGTGCGGCGGAGCCGTGGAATTGAGCCTGCTGAGTGATCGGGCATGCGGTCACGCCTGAGGGCACGGTAACCGTAATCACGGTGTCACTCCACGAGACGTTAGCCGGCGCGACGGTTACGTTGCCTATCTTGACTGTCCCAGCCGTTGCACCGAAGCCATAGTGGCGCTTCACCGTCTGCTGGTTGAATGGCGCAAGGGTAGCGGACGGCCCAGAGTAGGCGTAGTTGTCTACGTTTTGATCGCCAAGCGCGGTGATCGTCAGGGTTCCACCGGTTTCGAGCGCCGCGGTTGCCGCTGCATTTGATCCGCCACCGCCGGTGAAAGAGATGGTCGGGGCGGAGGTGTAGCCCGATCCAGAATTGGAGAGGTTTACCGCGACCACAGAAGACGAATCTGTCGCGGAGCCAGTTGCCCTTGCGGTATTGCCCGCGGGGGATGCGTCAAAAGCCAACGTCGGGGCGCTCGAATAGCCTGAACCACCGCTGCTGAGAGCTATGGAGAGAACCGACTGCCCGAGGTTGACTGTTCCCGTCGCCGTCACTGCTCCTATTCCCGTAGCGGCTGAGAAGGTTACAGTCGCCGGCGAGACATAGCAAGTTCCGGGATTGGTGATTGTGACCGAATTCAGTCGACGCGTTGTGGCGGTGAGGACGAACATGTTCGCCGTGCCTGTTGCACGGGTGCATCCCGCCCCCACCGCGGAGAAGGTAACCGTCGGGACTGGAGCGAGCCGCGAATAGACTCCGGTCGTTCCCATGGTGACCGATGTGACCGAGCCGGTCATCGAGGTGACCGTCGCGGTCGCTCCGCTTCCGCCGCCACCTGTTAGGGTGATCGCCGGAGTGCCGGTGTAGCCACGCCCGCCGTTGGTTAATGACACAGCATTTACGGATCCTGCTGTCACAGCTGTGCCAGCTACTCCGGTTCCACCACCGCCAGTGAAGACCACGGTTGGAGTGCCAGTATAGCCAGCTCCACCAGCCGTCACATTCACTGCGATAACCGTACCCTTCGCGCCGCCAACCCACGGTCCAATACCATCGCCGTCCACTTCTTTGATTGCGGGAGTGGCGTCAGGATAGGCGCAATCTGGCGTGTTGTAGTCTCCGGCAAATGCCGAAGTCGGCACGACCGGTGTATCGAAGTACCCGGTTTGGCCAGGCATGAAAGGCAACTCGTAGCAGAAATCGCTGTATCCGCTCTGATAGAGAGGATCCGTGATGGACTGGCCGAGGGTTGGCGAGCCAGGGGTTGTGTCTACGACCGGTCCCGCATCGTTCATGCAGGAAACCATCATGGTGGGACCGTAACCGGTCGGGTTCGGCGGATTAACTTCCCACGTGGAGTAGTTCAGGCCGTTGTAAGCGCCCCATTGATCCGCATAGACGCGATTGATTTCGTTTCCAGCCCAGTCCTTCAAGGCCACGGGCAGGTAGGCCGGGGCGAACTTCTCGCCGAACGCCGGGGAGAAAGGATCGAATTCCGCGGCGAAGTCATCGGTAATTTGCCCAGTGAAATGGGCAGCAGCGTGGGTCTCGGTGAAGATATAGAACTTCGTCAACACCGCTGTTTGATCAGTGAGCGTAACTTCCTTACGATCGCAGAGGTTGCGCGATGCACCAGCAAACGGCGCAACTTCAGCTGAATCCGGGAAGAGGCTGATGAAGTCCGGAACCACGCGCAGCGCGCCAACGCAAGGCCAGTAAGACTCGATACTGCCCGTGTCTCCCTCATGGCTGGGAAGATTCGGATTGCGGCCCAGGTTGACCGTGTTGTTCTGGGCGTTGTTGGGGTTGTAGTATGCGTTAACCTCCGCCTGATCGGGCAGGATGAAGACTGAGCCCAATCCGCCAAACTGCTGCGTGGCAGGCGCGATGAAGTTGTCGCCGATGAGGATGTTCTTGTCTTCTTCCTTCACCAGTTCATAGCCTGGAGGAACGACCACCTCGACGATGTACTTGCCAGCCGGCAACATGTTTTCCTTGCCGAAGCGGAAGGCGTCAGTCGGATCGGGATTCTTGACGCAGATAGTGCAGTTGGTTCCGGTGGTATTGCCGGTCACTGTATTCGTGCCCGTGACGCTGGGGAACTTGAACATGCCATCGTAAACGGCCGGCTGCAGCTGGTTCCAGTTGTGCATGCCGTCATAGCACTTGAACTGCGCGTTGTTCGGGAGGGGAGTGACTGCCGGCCCGCCGTGCTGGGAGTTGTACACATTCAGAAATTGCGGCTGATTTTGCAGGGTGAAGAAGAAGTAGGGATCTGCCGCTTCACTGGAGTTGTTTCCCTGGCCAGGGCAGTTCATGTTCGGGACGCCATCCGTCCGGAAACCCTGCGCCCAGTCGTCAAAGCTGGTGGTGTCCGTGTGGTCGACGAGTACTTGTGTTGTCGTCACGCCGTCAGCGGCCAATGCCTCCTGGTAGAGGTTGATCCTAACGTGCGGGACCAAGGGTTCCCAGCTGGTTTGGAGAAGCAGTTGCGGGTCGTCGAACGGGCGAGTAGACGCATACACGACGTGTCCGTGGATACCGCCATTCTCACCTGCCGCGAACGGCCGTTTGCCGAATTCAAGGAATCCAGCCTGACCCGAGAAACCCTGCCAACCGTAGGCGTCCACCCAAGGCGGATCGATGCGGCCGGTAGACATGGTGCTTGTGCCTCCCGCGGCTGCAACGCTTCGCTTCGCACCGGTCGCAATCGATTCATTGTTGCAATCCGCGGTGTCCGTAACGGTGCAGTACACCGCGCCAGGAACCGACAGAGCCGGCGGAACCGGGTTGGGTTCGTAGGTATTTGCCAGATTGGCGGCGATGCTGGAGTTGCCGCAGGTCTTGGAGAGGGTGCCGGTGGGATAGCACGCCGCGCCACCCGGCTGGGTGTTATCGGCTGGACCGCCCGAGTCGTAGACCACGTGGGTGCCGGTGTTCTTGTAGCGCGTGGAGTCGGTTTCGACCACGTACCAGTTGAACAGCGGAAATACCTCATTGAATCCGGCATAGCCGTTCAGGTCGGTGTTGTTGAAATTCGAGAAACTACCGTCGCGGAAACGAATATTGGTGGCGGCAAATACCAGTCCAGGTTCAGTGTCGTTTCCGTTGGCGTCCTTGTTGGAGAGGCCGTCGCCGTTAAAGTCAAGGAACGTGCGGGTATAGATGTTGGCCTGCCACTGGTGCACACCAACCTCACCCAGGTCCACCTTTGGGATGCAACCGGTGGGAGCGGAAGTGGAAAAGGAGTTCCACGCCGGGTCGCACATTCCGACCGCCGTGGTGATACCGTCGACTACCTGGTCATTCCACTGGTCGAAGGTTGTGATCTTCCAGTTGCCAGCAGGCAAGCCTTTGAAGTCGAAGGTGCCGCTGTCGTCACACTTGGTGAATGCGAAATCCGCGCCATCCGGATCGCCCAAGCTGATATAGCACTGGGTAAAGGCATAGGCATCGTGGGTCCCGCTGCCGTAGAGGCGCTCATCCGGCGTGCGGCTCATGCGCGCAGTTGTCACGTGCCCCGTGACCTCATGCGTACAGTCTGCGTTTGCAGCAGCACAGATGGTCTTAAGGCGATCGTTGATGATCTTGGGATTCGCAAAGCCAATATTGACGTGGTATCCCGCAGGTCCGAACTCCTGGAAGTACCCAGGTTCGCCGATTCGCATGAACGAATCGTGAGCCTTTTGACCATCCAGGGTATTGGTCTGAACCCACTCCTCACCAACCGCAATGCGGTCCGCACCGGGATTCGCGATCACACCGTAGCGGCCGGCATAGAGGTTCCTGATGATGACCTGGCCGGCAAGCGGAGAAAATGTCGTGCCGTCCGACTCGAAGGTGGGGCAGGTCACGACCATGCCTGCGACGCCTCCGTTGCCGGTAGCCGTGTCATTCGTCGAAATCGGGCACGCGTCATTTCCCGTGCTTGGATCGATGGTTCCCGACAACGCGTTGCTCAACGGCATGTTGAACATGTCGTAGGTCGGCGTACCGGTTGAGTCTCCGGTGCCGCCCGCGTTGTCAACGATCGTGACCTGGAATCCGCCAAGGCCGGGCTCGTTGCCTGCCGCCGAGGTGTCGACAAGCTGACCACCTGCGTCGTGCTCGCCATTCAGCGGATAGTCATCCTCAAATACGAACGCTGACAACGTGGCCGGTGGATAGGGGCTTGGTTCCGTGATGATGGTGACGGCCTGACTGGTGTGACCGCCAGTCGGCAAGATTGGGATGGGCGCTCCGCCCATTCCGTGGCCGCAGCTGCCGGCAGCAACGCCCGCGGCCGAGCAGTCTGGCGCTCTCGTATATCCGTGGATGAAAGGCTGGGCTGCGTCACCCGGCAGAACGGAAATGTAGTAACGCTTGGTGGGGTCCAGCGCCACATCGCCCGGATAAGTGCGCGCCTTTGGTGCCACCGTCACAGTACCTACGGTCTGGCTATCCGCGCACGACTCAGGTCCCGTGCAACCGGTGGCGACGAGAGGCATGAAGCTGGTGTGGAAGTTGGTGCCGAAGTTTATTACAGGAGACGTTGCCGAGGGCGTCGGACACCCAGCAGGCACCGACTGGCCCTGCGCCTTTGCGCAGATCGGATCGACATAGAACGTCCGATCCTCTTCGATGATCCACCGATAGTCGCTGATCGTGGTCGTGTGATCTGCGCCGTCGAGAACCTTCACAACCAGGCCGCTTCCAGCAGGGAAGGTGACCGTGGCGTTGCCGGTGGCGGTCTTGCCCAGAGAATTCGTTGCCGTGAAGGAGAACGACAACGATCCTGCTCCCCCCGACGTCGCAACGAATCCGCCGTTCACATCGCCAGAAATTGTCCCGCTTCCAGCCGTGACATGGAACGAAGTTGAGTCAGCGGTAATCTTCAGCTTCGCTGGGTCTGTGCAATTTGCCAGAACGCCAGGAGTATGGGTAGCCAGGGTAGAGGCCGTGGTTGCGGTAAAGGCACCGTTGCCGCATGTGATCACGCTGGTCGCATTAAGCGCCGAGGCTGCCAGCGTTACCGTTGCGGATATACCCGAGGAGCAGGGGCCCGCCGCCGGAGGAATCACCGTTCCGTTCGCACAATAGCTGAACGTATCCGAGGTGGCCGTGCTGCCGGTATTGGGCGTATACGTGAACGTTCCGTCTGAATTGAGCCCAACAGTTCCGTTGGTCGCCTGCGTAAGGAGCGTTACACCATAGACTCCCGAATCGTTCGCAATTACGCCCTTCGACGGATCCAAAACTGCAAGGGGCTGACCAGCTCCCAGAGAAGGATAATTATCGGCGACCGCAACTGGTGGAATTCCGATTCCGGCTACGGTTGGAATGCCGGCGCCGTTGACGCCAATATAGGCCAGCATGCCGCCATCGCGGCTGATTGCGTTGCCCGACAGGCTCAACTGGCGGTCATACACGGGCAGCGCAGTGGTTACCGTTGCCGGTGCATTGACCATTACGTCATAGGTCTTACCAGCGGCCATGAACACTTCGCTCTGCACGCGGGGAATGCCGGGCAGAAGATTGCCGTCTTCCGCGATCAGCGAGAATCCGCCCACGACAGGCGTCGCGCCCGTCTGCGCTCCCACGATCGAAGGCACGTGCATACGCAGGCCTGCATTGACCATGCGCACAAGAACTTTACCGGTTGTGCCGGCGATGCCGGTTGCCGGAGATGTCGGGAAAAGCGATCCCGTGGGAGTCGACTTGTTGAAGGCCACGCCGTTGATCAGATAGTAGAGCGGCGAGTAGTTCACCGTCGGCGGATAGCAGGTGTGGGCTGCGCCGCAGCCGGTTGGCCCGCCGGTCCAAACCGTGTTTTCAGAGAAGCCGGTGGTCGCAACCGCTGTGTCGACGGAGGTGTTCTGCACCTTGTCGATCTCACTCAACAATAGAGGAACTTCAGCGTCGTACGGAACTGCGCAGGCTGTTGCTGCGCCAGGATAGGCGCAGCCCTGGACACCAGTGGTCGGCACGGCAGTAACAACCAGGATGCCGTACAGTCCCATGGGCCCCTGGATGGAAGGGTGCGTGCCCGACTCAATCAAATAGGTGCCTGGGGTAAGGGAACTCCACGTGAGCGTGGCCGTGCCACCATTCGCATTTGCTTCGGTTCCGAATGATTGCACTCGCGGCCCTTGGACTGGCGGCGTAAAGGTCGGTCTACCTCCACCAGGAGGGCCCGCGATCGGCCAAGTTGCCCCCTGTTGGGAGTGGCTTATCGCCGCACCCGCGACCGGCGCTCCGAGACCGCCGCCGAGCTGTCCGACGATGGTGAGCGAGGTGGGCACTGAAAGGGCATTCGTCAGGTTGATCTGAAGTGGTTGCCCCACGGGAACTGTAATCACGACGGGCGACCAGCCGGGCGTCGCAGGCGTAATAACTGCCGCTGTGCCGGCGTTCGGATTCAGCGCGGCGCACGTCGCGGTGGAACCAGTCACGGCTGTGCCACAACTGTAGCCCCACATCGGCACGAGAGACCCGTCAGGCAAAGTCGTATTGGTGCGCCCAGCAGTAAGACTCACCTGCTGCTGCGCAGCCGCAAAACCGGCTCCACATAGGAGAACAGCCGCTCCCCGCGTTGCTGTCTTGAGAATCGCTTTGAGAGTGTTCATTCGCATGTCCGTTCTCCTAATTAGTTGGATTCGTCGATCTGGAATTCGCGGGAGTCGACCAGCATCATCATCATCATTCCGCCCGGGAAAATATTGTTGGTCGTGATCTCGCGTTCGTTGTGCGAGTGCCACATGAATGCAAAGCCGGCTTCACCACCCGGTGAATTTGCGATAGTTCCGGATGGGGGAGTCACACCGGTACTGCCGCAACTCGGAGCATTGGATTGTGGGGAACCAGCCGGCGCGCAGCCAGTGGAGCGGGACGTGGCATTCGGCCCAAGGTAGGGACTTCCGCCGTACCACGCACCAAGTGTCAGGATGTTCGGGTCCGGAAGAGTAACCGGGCCGCCTGCGGAGACATCGCCGAAGGGTGCACTTTGAAGCGGCTTGTTGTGGTCCTGGCACCACTCGTAATAGTTGAGCGCGGTGGTATCACTGGTGTTGTAGCCGTTCGCGTCGGGCGTGCACGGCAGTTTCGAGAGAGGATCGGCAGCCGGGGCTCCTGCTGCCGGGGTGTACGGTCTGTGTCCGTACATATCCCAGTTCAGGCCGCGTCCGGTGTAATAGAAGATCCCGTCCATCGCCATGCCGGGTGTCGTGGTGGTGGTAAACAGCGCTGGACCCGCAAGATTTCCATTGGGAGTGAGAATCAGGTTGCCGTCGCGCGCCAGAATGCGGACGTGGTTGGCATGCTCGTGGAACGGATGCTGCCAACGGCCTTGTCCAATAATCCGCAGCAGGACCATCTCGCCTGGATGCATGTGAGGATTCCCGTTGTATGGCTGATGCGGATATTGCGGAGCATAGTTCGTATCCATGTCGTCAGGCATGGAACGCCCGTTGATCATGAAGTAAGCCGGATGGTAGGGCTCGGTCGGAACATTCAAGCTGCATCCCGCCGCGCCCGCAGCACAACCAGTTGTAGCCAAAACCTGCGCCTCTGCCTGGGTGTGGATGTTGGGGTCCATCTCTGAGAACTGGAAGAGATACTCGCGGTCGTAGCAGGTGTGAGGATTGTCGTAGGCCGATGCGGCTAGCCGGAAGTCTGCTTCAGCCGTGTTGCCCGGAGCAATGTAGTGCGCGGGCAGACCTCCAACGGCCGTACAACCGGATTGAACTGTCGCCGGAAGAACGATGATCGCCCCGTACAGACCCATCTCAACCTGGAGGTCGCCTTGCGTACCGCTGTAGTAGGAGCGCGTGCCGGGAGTGGGTGCGGTGAATGAGTAGGTCACAGTTCCGGCTGGTGCAGCTTCCTGTGTCATCAGCCCAGCGACACCGCCCGTTGCTGTCACATTCAGTCCGGGAAACAGAATCGACGTGTTGCCTGCCGAAGTCGGCAGGTTGTTGGTGAGGGTGACGGTGACCGCCTGTCCCTCGGTGACGATAAGCGTGGGACCCGGAACCTGCATTGTGTTGCAGAATCCTGCCGTTGTCGTCGTCGGGGCAAAGGTCACCCCGGTGGTGTTCGTACAGCCGTATCCCCACGAGTAGACGGCCTGGCCGTCCGGTTGAGTGAGATAGGCGGGGGCCGCCGTCAGGTTGAATGTCGTTCCCTGGATCCCGGGAGCTGCCGCGTGAGCCGTCGCAGCGAGCGACGTCAATGCCAGCACACCAGCCAGGAGCAGTCGTGTCTTCAAGATCGCATTTTTCATGTTCATTGGCCTCATGGCTGGTCTCCTAGAGAGTGACGTGGACTTCTGTCATCAACCCACCGAAATTCTCGGCGTCATTCGACAGGTGATCGAGGTTTGGCGTGTAGAGGAAATACGTACCGGTGGCCATCGGGGTTGTGCACGTGCCATCGGTTGCGCGTGCAGTACACGCGTCCAGAATCACGTCCAGCGACTCGCCGCCGCCAAGTGTGATCGAGTTGGTGTTGTAGTACAGGTTGTTGCCATCCTGATCGCGAAGCAGCTTGGCGTTGTAGCCAATCACGGTCATCCGAATGCCCAGCGAAGCCAGAGTCTGATACTCGGAGACATCGAGATCGGAGATCCGCAGGAGGGCTTTCTGGCCCTGGGTGATATTGATGATCGCCGGCAACGCCTGAGAGAAGTGACTCGAGCCATCGGCTGACTGCGTCTGCATCGGGCCGGGGGTCACTGTATCCGGGTAGCTGCGTCCGTTCAGCAGGAAGTACTTGTCTTTCATGTCCGCAAAACCCTCAGGGTTGAAGGTCATGCCCACAAAGTGGAAGTTAGGATCGAAGCCGTGGATCTGCAGAGGATACTCAACATCGTAGTGAGTTGAACCATCACCATCGTTGTAGGCGTATCCACCTGTGCCAGTGTTCACGACGGTTGCAACCGCCGTCACTCCGTTGTTGACTGCGGGCACCGGATTGGTGCAAACGATGTCTGATGCGACGGAGGCTGGGACTGAATTGGGCCCAGGGCAAGCCGTACGAAGATCGGCCTGCTGCGCCTGAAGCGCCGTGTAGAGGCTGGTGCCGACCGGTACCCGATCCTGCCGCGGACGCACATACAACTGTCCCACCATGCCCATCTGCAAGTGCTCTGGCGGCGAAATGTGGCAATGCCAGAAGTAAGTGCCGGCGTCCGGAGCAAGATAGTAGTAAGTGAAGCTGCCGCCAATGTTGATGGCAACCGATGCGTCAGGAACACCATCATAGAAAGCAGAAGCGTTGGGATAGCCGTGGAAGTGGATAGTGTGCTGCTCAAAAAGGTCGGGGCGCATGATCATGCCCACGTTGGACAGAGTCAGAAACAACTCGTCGTCCTCGTCGATTGCGATCATCGGCGCAGGAATGTTGCCGTTCATCACACCGATGTCCATGATCGGACGTGGATCGACATGCCCATCGATCAGATTTCCGTTGTCCGGATCAGGAGCAAGGCCGACCGCGCCATTCCAACCGAATGCCTGGGCGTTGTCGATAGTCGTGGCTGGATCGCCCGGCAGGAGGACTCCATTATTGGAAGGAGATGTCGACGCGTTGTACGGCACGTTGAAATCTTTCGGAAACTCTGTTCCCGGCTTACCCGCCGCAATGTCAGCCAAGCCCGACAGAGGACCGAAGGAGAACATGTAGATCTGGTGGCCATCACCCATCGTCGCGTAACCGTCACCGCCCGAAACCTGCTGGCACTTGATGGCGCCGTTGACGTTCCCGGTGGGCGTCAGGTATCCGTTCGCGCCCGCACTGAGAGGCGTCGCGCCTGTGTACGCCGGCTCTGCACTGTTGTTATTCAGAGCGCTCGGATGCGTAATCGTGTTGGTCGGACACTGAACCTTGAATGACTGCGCAGTTGCGGTGGCTGCTGCACACACGACTAGTGTCAGCACACACGTGCTCACCATTCTCCTCGACATGCGTTCTCCTCCTGATGTGACGAAACCGCTCCGTGGGAAGGGGGCGCCAAGAAGGCACCGCTTTCGTCACTGCCAACATTGGGCTTCAGAGAAGCGAATTTAAGTGCCCGTGAGCAAGTAAGGTATCGGCGTTGCTGGAATTGGCATGGATCTGACAAACTTTTCGTAATCGTTAGAATTAAATTAATTTGTCAATTTGTTTGGCATAAATATTCGACAATTAACATTACGATTAAGCAGACATCCAATAGCTTGGGTAATCGCATTGTTCAACATTGGGATGCCATGTTAAGCCAGCTCGTAAAATGCAAACATCCATGGTGTCACGATGAATATCCACTTTGCCGTGGCCATGTTGTCAATTGCCCGTTTGGCGAGCTCGTCGGCTGCAAATTTCAGTCAACTGCCCCTTGGATCCGAGCATGCGAAGGACACGTACGTGCCATTTGCGCCTTCACGAATCGGCACAGGATGATCAATGATCGGCTAGAAGTGAGGCTTGATCTGGCATGTTGAGTGAAGCCGATGCAAGCTCCTCGCATCGAATTAGGAGATGAATTCCCAAAGCTAGCTCCTTAAAAATTGGTTCGAGTTCCGATAACATGCCTAATAACCATTCCATTCAATTCGGGTTCAACAACACCTATGCGCGTTTGCCGGAGCGATTCTACGCCCGGCTGAATCCTTCGCCGGTCGCACTGCCGCGCCTTATCAAATTGAATCTGGAACTTGCTCGGTCACTTGAGTTAGATCCAGTTGAGCTTGCGAACGCTGAGGGAGTCGAGATCCTGAGCGGCAACAGAGTGGCAGCGGGTTCCGAGCCGCTGGCGCAGGCGTATGCCGGGCACCAGTTTGGCAACTTTGTTCCGCAACTCGGGGACGGACGCGCGAATTTGCTGGGAGAGGTGATTGGTCGCGACGGTGTTCGTTACGATCTGCAGCTCAAGGGTTCCGGACCTACGCCTTTCTCACGCCGGGGCGATGGCAGGGCTGCTCTTGGGCCCGTATTGCGTGAGTACATTGTGAGCGAGGCAATGGCGGCGTACGGTATTCCGAGCACACGCGCCCTGGCCGCCGTCGCCAGCGGCGAACCGGTGTTCCGAGAGACCGCAATGCCCGGAGCTGTTTTGGTACGGATCGCAGCGAGCCACATCCGCGTCGGCACCTTCGAGTATTTCGCCGCCCGCCGCGATGTCGAAGCAATCCGAATGCTTGCAGACTTTGCCATTGCACGTCACTACCCAGATGCTGGCGAGGCGCAACAACCGTACCGTGCTTTTCTGGACCGTGCGATCACCGGCCAGGCTCGCCTTATTGCGCAGTGGATGCTGGTCGGCTTCGTCCATGGGGTTATGAACACCGACAATATGTCGATCTCCGGGGAGACCATCGACTACGGCCCATGCGCATTTATGGAGGAATACGATCCGGCCACCGTGTTTAGTTCCATCGACGGTCAGGGACGCTATGCGTACGGAAATCAGCCTCGAATTGCGTTATGGAACCTCACGCGACTTGCCGAAGCACTGCTGCCAATTCTGGAGCAGGAGACCGGAAGCCAGCAAACCGCAATGGCCACAGCCACCAATGCGCTCGAATTGTTTGCTCCCCAATATGAAGCTGCTCTGCTAGCGGGAATGCGACGCAAGCTCGGCCTATTCGCGGAACGAGAAGGCGACCTCGCCCTGGTCCAGGATCTGCTGCAGAGGATGGCTGCCAATCATGCCGACTTTACCCTCACCTTCCATCGTCTGTGCAACGCCGCGGCCGGAATCGAGAGAGACGCCGAGGTTCGGGCACTATTCGCCGACCCGGTAGCCTACGACGGATGGGCTGCTCGCTGGCGTCGCCGCCTGGATGACGAGACTGCTCTTCCCGAAGAGCGCAGCAAGGCGATGCGTCAATCAAATCCCGCATTCATCCCGCGCAATCATCTGGTCGAGGCGGCACTCAATGCCGCCGTCACGCGGGAGGACTTCCAACCCTTCGAGGAAATAATTGAAGTGCTGTCGCGCCCCTTCGAGGACCGGCCTGGTTTCGAGCGTTATGGCGCGCCGGCAAAGAACGAGGAGAAGGTGCTACACACATTTTGTGGCACCTAATTTTGTGGCGCCTAATTTTGTGGCACATGGTTGGCCGATTGTTTCACGATTCCCGCCCCCACTATGCGCGCCTATCAACTATTAGGTTTTCGAAAAGGCACTTGAGGCGGTGAAGAAGGCGATTTCAGCACCGGCATCTGCACCCTCGCAGAGTGCAAGCAGCAAAAGAAAAAGGTGCGGATCGCTCCAACACCTTTGTCAGCACCTTGATCGGGCCTCATTATTTTGCAACTTGCCGTAAACCCCTCATTCTTCATGGGGTCTATGGCGGGGACGACGGGGCTCGAACCCGCGACCTCTGCCGTGACAGGGCAGCGCTCTGACCAACTGAGCTACGTCCCCAGATTGTTTTTCAACAACTTGGATTTATGTCACATAGAATGAGAGGTTTCGTAGCTTTCCCTCTCTTCTACCGTTTCGCTGGTTTGGACTGAATTTCAGACCTTTTTGGACACCAAGTGGACACCAAACTGGACACCAAATCAGCCAACCCAACAACGAAATCTAGTTTATCAGATGATGCAGGGTTTTGGTGTCCACCTCCCCGATCACTGTACGCGCGCGAATGAGGAGACGCCAGTTAGATGCATAGGATGAAAAAGGAATGGCTCGGACACAATTCCAGATTAGGACACATTCCTTGCTCGAAGTGTGCGAGGCCCTGGCTCTTTTCATTTATCAACGTGTCCACGGGCCTGGGAACTCTCAGCGAAATAGCTCACTCTGAACGGCTATTGCTTTGGCATATCACTGACCTTACCCTCAGAATGCGTATCTCTTAGCCCTGCGGGTTTGAGGAGAAATTGATCCTCGTAGTCGTCGTGGCGTGGGAATGTGGAAATCGGCATTATCGATTTCCAATCTTCCCATGGACCGGCATTTCCACGCCTGCTTCGGTCGTCAGCGCACTCAGGCGGCAGCTTTCGCCAGAGCGTTCTCCCATTCAGTTTCGAATTCAACCGGGCTGGCATAG
>JANXQR010000192.1 GCA_025353435.1 Acidobacteriota bacterium
TTGCTCTTTATCGAAAAGGGCGACATTCGTGATTTGTGCGCGAAGTATCCATCCCTCGCACTAGCGGCACTTAGGTTGATGGCAGGCAGGGTCAGGAGACATGCAAATCTGATTGACGCCCTGTCGCTTCATGAAGTTGGACAGCGACTTGCGCTCTTTCTTCTTACAGAAGCGCAAGTCGCCAACTTCTCTGCGGACGTTCCGATGGCGTTTCGCCTGCGTCTCTCCAACCACGAGATTGCAAGCCACATCGGTTCTGTGAGAGACGTAGTTTCGCGTGCTCTTACTCGACTCAAACAGCTGGGGCTGATTTCTATCGATGACCGTGCCGTGACGATCCTGAACTTGCGGGGTCTCGAGCGTTATGCAGAAAAGTCACGGAGTTCTGCCAGTTCATAACAAACCCTCTGCTTCTCCAAATCCGAACATCAGATTCATGTTCTGCACCGCTTGCCCTGCGGCGCCCTTCAGGAGATTGTCGAGGGAGGAGACCAGGACTAGCCGCTTGCCGTATCCTGCAGCGGCACCTAGATGGTCAAGAGAATGCCGCGGAGGATAGAAATCTGGCTCATCCCTTGTCGGATGGATGCACTCAACCGGGCAGACATCGACGCATGCAGTAATCTTTTTACTCCGATGCACGGTTCCGCAATGATATGCGCCACGATCCACTCTCCATCTAGTCCGGTCAGGGAAGTTGTGCGCTGTTGAGCAAAGCAAAGTATACGAATTACTCCGCCCTTGCACCTTGTGGCTACCGGAAAGTTAAACGCGCAGAAAGTTACAGGCGTCAACTTCGTGATAATACTTGGACGCCCTATCAGCGCAACTGGATTGGGGCTCCTAACGAAACATCTGCAGAACCGGGGGCCGCAATCCGCCGAATGCGTATGCGGAAGAGACTGGGGCCGCGAACGATATATTCCCAAAGCGCCTGTCCAGGTCGAATGTTATCGAATTGCCGGTTCAATGGCACTGGGTCATGGTCGTTGAGTAGCCGCAATGAGCCACCAACGGTTAGTGCATCGAACTTTGCGAAGATCAGCGGATGACGTTGAGGGCGCGGAATCTCCCGAAGATCGAGTTCTTCAGAATCATCCACCTGCGCATCGGCATTTCCAGTCGCCAGAACCAAGAGGGCTGAATCTTCGTGGGCTTCAACTCGATGCGGAGCGCTTGCCTCAATGGAAACGACCTCGCCGGCATGCAGTTCGCAAGAGGTACTTCCCGAATAAAAAGTTATATAGCCACGCAGGGCATAAGCTGTGACCATTCTGCCTGGCATCGTGTGTTCCGGAGTGGATTGGCCCGCGCGCATACTCATGAGTACCAAACGATATCCGGGCTCGTTGATCAGAATCTTGGGATTGATCTTGCTGTTGTCATACTCGATCAAATCTGTGAGATTGTACTTTTGCATTCAGGTCTCCTCTTCGGTGCGCGCCGAAGCTACATTTCACCCAGATGCTACGCCGCGCATTCGGAGTGGGCTATGACTTGAGTCGTAGGAAGAAGCGAGTTAGCGGAGCAGTTAATGGACAAGATTGTGAAGCTGCGAACGCATCACCTGCTGAGTGGCAGTCGGACCAGCGTCGCGCGTCGCAACGGCTCCTCAGAGCCGAAATACGGCTCTTTTCCAGGCCGATGCTCTTAGTTCCGAGAATCGCGCCTCAGCCATTCAGCCACCGGCATCTATATCACACCATTCATGGCCATTTCTCCTGCAACGGCCCATCTCGATCGCCTTATCGTTGGTGCCGTAGCAGTGCTACCGGAGAGCAGAAACGTCGTCTCGAACGAGAGTACACTTCGAATCAGGTCGAATAGAACTCGTCTCGGGCGGTGACGACGTCGGTGAGTGTTCGTCCGTCTGAGAAGCAATAAGTTCGAACGGCAATCCTGTGGATGCGCCCCGGTAAGGTTACCTGGTACGAATGAACATGGCCGTTTCGTTTCCATTGACAGAGGAGGCCGTCACTGTCATTTGGTCGCCATTTTCGGTGTCTAATTCCAATCCTTCCGCGGCACCATAAGGGGTCTCAGCCACCGTCTTCGGATTCAGATGGAAAGTCTCTTCAATTCCCGAACTATTCCTGAGTGTCAGTAGGCGCTCATGTCGGTCAAATTTGACGACTGTTCCGCTTCTCTCTTCGAATGGCCCAGCGCCGAGGTCTTGCAATGCGACTGCCGTCTGTACATCGCCCGCTCCGAAATAGTAGACGATTACGCGGACCCCGCTCTTCGTGAACGCGTCCGCAGCGGTTGCCTCGGCGCGAATTCTCTTATCAAAATCAATAGACACATTTGAATTTGTAGATTCTTTAAAGAGCCTTATCGTGCCATCATCTGTGCCGACCGTGATGGTTTTGGCATTTGAATCGATCGAACGAATCGTACCGCACAAAGCATGAACCACCTCTTGAGCAGTCGCTGCTAAGGTGGCCAGGAAAAAGTAACCAACTAGCAAGCAAACCTTGAAACATCCTCTCCGCATTTCCTTACTCCTTTCTTCATAGGTATTGGTCGTCGCTAGGAGAGCAATGCGACCTGACTGTTTCGATGGCCTCGAAGTGGGGGACATTGCTTTCGTCGCGCGTCCTATTGTGCATGATGCGCGTTCGGCTAGACGCCTTTACTCGGAGGTTATGCCAGATCCAAAAAGCGGTCTATGACTTGAGTCGTAGGAGAGCTTCGGATTCAATTTATCCAATCCTTATAACGAGGTGCTTCCATCTGACTCGCGTACAGAATAGTTGGGCGGTACTGTTAGCTTTCATCAATATTCCCTTCTCCTGAGCCGTGATAAGCGTACTCTGGGGCCGTGATAAATGATCTATTTCGAAATGATCCCCTGACGGACAATCTGACAGTTGGCCTCACCGTCCATCGTTTGAGTCCGAATGACAAAGCACGGGTGGCGAAACAATGACGATCTGGCCTTTGGCAATCTAGTCCGGCGGCGCTGATTACCATTGTTGCGGTCATGCTGTCCCTCATTTTGCTCATCATCGTGCCCGTTCTAAGTGTGTGATGACTTGTTGCGAAGAATTCGCCGCCAGATTGATGCCACCGGCCCGGCCAATAGCAAGAAAGGGTGAACATTATACTTCGAGGTGGTATAGATCCAGCGCCAAGACTGACGCCCAACAGCACCATGCGTGCGTAGGATCAACTGCCGACAAATTGTTGTTTCTTTGGAGGGTACAAATGGACCATTGTCTCCGATCGCGGCTGAAGACAAGAATGGAAGAGTAAACACACTTCGATCGTTGAGAAAGGGAAAACGATGAGCTCAACGGTTATTGAATTGCCCAAAAGTCTCGTGAAGCTGAAGGATCGGCAGGAAATAGCTGAAGGCACATTTGTCTTCCACTTCGAAAAGCCGGCCAACTTCAACTTCACTCCTGGACAATTCGTTGACAAGTGTGCGGGCTATTTGCAGGGAGCGGTTTCGGTTCACGCTCCGCAACTTCATTTGCAACAAATTCTGACCACTGCCGGACCGCGACAACGCGGCCATGGTTGGGTGTTTGATTGTAAAGTCATCGTGGATGGCTAACAGGAGTTCAAACGATAGCGAGGAGGACTTCAAATGGCGCAATGGCAATATAGGACATTATGTACGGAGTTAAACAGCAGCATTGACCTGGATGATGAGCTGCGAAAGATTCTGCAAGACTACGGCATGAAAGGATGGGAGCTAGTACAGGTGCTACAACCGAAAAACGATACCCGTTACCACTTGGTCTTTAAGAGTCGAAGGCCGTTCTTGCCAAATCTCGAGCCTGCAAACTCGTAGACTCGGGAGGCATCAGCCCCCCCTGTCCCTTTTCCCAAGTACCGATCGTTTATCGTCACAAATGAGATACTCTAGAAATCCTGGATTTGTGAATGGAGGATCTCTGGCTCTGTAATGTGAGAAGAAAATCACTGGAGTATCTCTGCCATGTCGATGCACCTTTCAGAAGTTAGTGCCAGTTTCACCGGACACGGATCGATCGATGCGCTGACTGAATACCGTAGTATATTCGCAGATTCGCATACACTTTGAACCCGCGCTATCTGAAAGGGAGGTCAACCTGCTTACTGATTGCGAAAGTGAGACGAGGATTCTTATTGTCGACGACGAACAAATCGTCGCCGACACACTACAGATGATTGTCTGCCAGCATGGCTTTGAGGTAGAGATCGCATACGACGGTAAGACCGCGATTGAGAAGGCGCGACAGTTTCGTCCAGAGATTCTCCTCTGTGATGTCATGATGCCGGACATGAACGGGGTCGAGGTGGCGATTCAAATGCGTACGATTCATCCCGAGTGCAGAATTGTGCTGATTTCCGGCCAGGCCGGGGTTCCTGATTTACTTCAGGAAGCTCGCCTTCGTGGACAAGAGTTTGAGCTCTTGCTCAAGCCGACTCATCCTTCCGAATTGCTTGATCATCTCCGTTCCCTAAAATAGGAGACGGGGGCGTTCTGCATACTAGTTGCAATCTAGCCTCCACGCGGCGACGTTGCTGCAAAGCACGCTTTTCGAGAATGAAAACCGGATATCTCGCCTCGGCCAGCGCGCCCTATAGCTCACACTATTTCTCCAGGTCTGTCTTGCGGATGTAATTCCTGAAGAGCAGAGGATAATCACTCCCTCATTTTGCGCGGAATTGTGCTTCAGTATCTCTTCGGCAACCTCGCCTTCACGAACGACAATTTGCGCCGAGCAGAAAAGTTGAGCCTCCCGCCACGCTTCATACGGAAGCCTAGATACCACTTCAGCTGGGGTTCGAGAGGCTGTTTCCGAATCGGATTGATAGCGCCCGACAACATGCGGAATCGACAGATTTGCGTGAGCGTCCTGTGCGAGCCGCGAAGCGAAGCCGATCTGGACTTGACAATCCGAATCCAGCGAAACAGCCAGAGTAACGTGTCTTACTGTTAAGGCATTCTGTGAGGAAAGACTTATTCTCGCAGCAATCGTTCGACAATGAACGAGTACACCTGTCCCTGTTCCAATTACAGCCAGACCATTTCCAGTTTATTGTTGGAGGCATAGGCTCAAGGCAATCCGGCGGTCGCAGGAATCAATGGCTGAAGTCACGATCATCGTTGATGGAAAGACGATCCAGGCAGCGTCTGGTTCACTGCTTATCGATGCGTGTAAGCGGGTAGGGATTGAGATCCCATCTTTCTGCTACTACCCGGGTCTCTCTCTCCAGGGCGCCTGCCGCATGTGCCTTGTGGAGATCGCAAAAGTGCCAAAGTTGCAGACTGCGTGCACGACTGTCGTGACGGAGGGCATGACTGTCACAACAGAAAGCCCAACTGTACGGCAGAGCCGGAAGGCCATGCTGGAGTTTGTCCTGCAGAATCACCCTCTCGATTGTCCGGTTTGCGATGCAGGCGGCCAATGCGAACTTCAAGATGCCACCTACACATACGGAGCCGCGGAGTCGCGGTTGGTGGACATAAAGAATCACCGCGATGAGCAGCAATGGTCGCCAATTGTGTATTTCGACCGACCGCGGTGCATCATGTGCTATCGCTGCGTCCGAGTATGCGGAGAAGGAATGGACGTTTGGGCATTGGGAATCGCCAACCGCAACTCGTCCCAGTTGATTGTGCCCAACAAGGAAGAGCATCTGGAGTGCGAGGAATGCGGGATGTGCATTGATATCTGCCCCGTCGGCGCACTCACTTCGGGCCCATACCGATATAAGACACGCCCCTGGGAGATGAAGCACACCTCGACGATCTGCACGCATTGCG
>JANXQR010000228.1 GCA_025353435.1 Acidobacteriota bacterium
ATGTTCGTCGGCGGAGCGAATTCAGGCAATGTGCCCGCCACATAAAAGTGCGGCGCATGACCCATCGAAAGCGTGTGCACCTGGCGGGTGGCCACCAGACCGCGAATCACCTCGCGAATCTTGCTGCGCGCCGTCAGCGGCGAGAGGAACACTTCCACTTCTTCCATGCTGGCCGCAATTACTGCCTGCAGAAAGATCGACGCGAGCACGGAGATTGCCGTGACTTGCGACGTGGAGGCGCCCTCGGCAATGGCTTTCTGAAAACGCTGCCGGAGCAACTGCCACTTCGCTGACTTTCCTGGAGCCGCCACCACCGGAATGATCCGAAGCTGCTGCCAAAGCTCTGTGATGGCGCGCAAAACCGCCGTCTCAGACACACCTTGGCCAAGCGCCTGCTTCAGATCCCCAATATTCATGTCTGCGGTTTCCAGGTGCTTGTACGCCTGGATAGCAAGCTGCGAAACCTGCCTGGAACCAGTAAGTTGCGGGCTTCTGCGCCAATCCCGATCCCCCCTCAATGCATACACGTAAGGGAGAACCCAGGCGGCGACTACGTAATCTGGCTGCTCGCCGGGTTGGCCAAGCAGGTTGAGCCGGACTACGACGCCTTCCAGTTCGAGGCGGACCAGCAGCTCTTCGGCTGTGGCAACCTGCCTGGAATCTGGGGAACCGTTGCGCTGGCCGGCTACGGCCTCAACAAAACTGGGTGCAAGCGACGTGGCAAACTGCCGCCTGGGAAGAAAAAGGCACAAACCGGTCTCTTCCATCCACGTACGGGTGTCGTCCAGTGTGAGCGCCCCGTTTCCGTTCTGGCGCATCCTTTCGGCGCGCGCTGCTTCCAATTGCTCCAATGTCAAAGAAGAACCTCTCTTCCAGGCTGGCACTTGGCAAACCTAAGGAACTGCGCCCAGTTCACCTAACCCTCGTCGGCACATCACAAGGCCACGGCCTGAGCCGTTAGATGCTTGGATGCGTCGCATTGAGTGCTTCGGCTACGGGAGACAATCTCCCTGGTTCGTTGTTTGCCGGGCTTCCCGCTCCCCTGAGGGGGAGGGATGCCGCCTTCCCTACGCGTTAAATACGGTGGAAGGCCCGCTGGATCTCTTTCCAAGAATACAGCAAAGCGATTGGACGTCCATGCGGGCAGTTTGTTGGGTGCTCCGTTTTTGCAAGTTCCAACAATAGCCACTCCATACGTGCGGGGTCAAGCGGGGTGTTTACCTTGATGGCGGAGTGGCATGCAATGGACGCAGCAACTCGTTTTCTCAGGGCCGTAAGATCCTGATTCCCGGACTCTTCATCCGAATCGATGCTGGACTGATCGATGACCTCGGCAAGTGCTTTTCCCAAGGCAGTTCCCTCCAGCCCCACTGGTGCCGCCTTCACTGCAAGGGTCCGCGGTCCA
>JANXQR010000253.1 GCA_025353435.1 Acidobacteriota bacterium
CCACTCAGCAGCCGTTGTCCATAAGAAGGCCGCGCCAAGGAGCACCGTGACAGCCAATGCAACGGTACAGAGCTGGACCTTACCTTTCCGGAGTGTACTTACCGCTGCGTGGACCGTCAGGCTGCTGGAAAGCAGGCAGATGGTACCGAGAATCGGTAGCTCCAATATCTGCGAAGGCAGGGGTCCGGTCAGGCTCTTGCCCAGGTAGAAGACATAAGAGACGAAAAAGATGATGAAGATCGCGGCCTCGGCCACGATCAGACAGATCATGCCGACCGTACCGCGACTGGGCAATACCCACGGTGGCTCAACTTGTGTGTCGATAGCAATCGTGCTGACGGTATTCATCATTCGTAGTCCGAGTCTGGATCTTCTGGATGTTTGAGGTCCCAAAGAGGCCGGCGGCTGTGAACCGTTGGTTCAATTGCGAAGTTATAGGACGGGGGCGGAGACGATGTGGACCATTCCAGCGTCCAGGCATCCCAGGGGTCGTGGTCGGCGATCTCGCCGCGGAAGTAAGAACGAACCAGATTGAAGACAAAGCAGGCAATACCGGCTACCTGGAAAATAGCTCCGATGCTTACGATCAGGTTCCACATCTCCCATCCACGGCCTGCTTCGTATGTATATATCCGTCGAGGCATGCCAAGCAGGCCCGGGACGTGCATGAAATCAAAAGTGAGATGGAAGCCGATCAGGAAGAGCCAGAAGTGCCACTTACCCAGCATCTCGCTCATCATCCTGCCTGTCACTTTCGGGTACCAGTAGTAGAACGCGCCAAAGAGTGCAAACACAATGGCACCGACCAGGACGTAGTGGAAGTGCGCAACAACGAAGTAAGAGGCACTCAATTGCCAGTCAAAGGGAGCAACCGAAAGCATGATCCCTGTGAGGCCGGCAATGAGGAACTGAAAAAGGAAACCAATGCAGAACATCATGGGGACGGCGAAATGTATATCGCCACCCCAGATGGTCGCCAACCAATTGAAGATCTTAATTCCCGTCGGCACTGAAATGACCATGGTGGCAAAGACGAAGAAGGTATTGCCAGCAGGGCCAAGGCCGACTGTAAACATATGATGTGCCCATACACTGAGGCTGATGAAGCCGATCGCGATCGAGGCCGCAACCATCGCCGGATAACCAAAGATGGCCTTTCGGGAGAAGACGGGGACGATCTCGTTGACGAATGCGAACGCTGGCAGCACCAGGATGTAGACCTCCGGGTGGCCGAAGATCCAGAAGTAGTGCATCCACAAAACGGCTGAGCCGCCGGCCTGGGTATCGAAAAAATGGGACCCGACATAGCGATCCAGAGTCAGCATGATCTGAGCGGCCGTAAGTGGACCAACGGCAATAAAAACCATGGAGCACATGACAAGGTAGAGCCAGACCAGAAGCGGCAGGCGGGTCATCTTCATGCCTTTGCAGCGCATGCAGACAATGGTTGTCACGACGTTTAATGCAGTTCCGATGGAACCGATGCCGCTTAGGAAAACAGCGAGCGTCCAGTAATCAGTGCTGTGACCTGGCGAGAATGTCTTTGCAGTGAGGGGCGCGTAGGCGAACCAGCCAACTTCCGGCGCCGAACCCGCGCCGTAGAGTCCACTTCCTCCAAAGTAGCTGAAGTACAGGAGGAGGCCGCCAAACGCGGAGATCCAGAAGCTGAATGCATTCAATCGCGGGAACGCCATGTCTCGCGCGCCAATCATTAGCGGGACAAGATAGTTGGCAAAGCCGAACAGCATGGGCATACCCATGAAAAAGACCATGGTGGTGCCGTGCATGGTGAAAAGCCGGTTGAATACCTGGGGAGAG
>JANXQR010000263.1 GCA_025353435.1 Acidobacteriota bacterium
CAATCGATGAAAACACCGCCGCCGCCCTCGAAGTCCTCAAGGTGGTTCGCTACCTCCTCTACGGCCGATGGGCCGAATCCTGCTCCCGCTAATCTCCCAGCCTGACTAGCTCAGCCTGACTCGCTCAGCCTCATTCGCTCATCGTGATTCGCTCATCGGGGCTCGCTCGTCCTGCCGTGCTCACCGCAGGCTGCGCAGTCCGTCTTAGCTTTGAACAGCCAAATCCGTCGATCACGCGTTGTCCGCCTTCGGTACGGTCCTGTAATCTTGAATACGATGCGTTTCCCAGTAAGTCTTACCGCTTCTCTCGTCGTTGCTGCGCTCTCCGTGTGTTCGGGGACTCGCTCGTATGCCCAGGCTGCTCCCAGCCAGTCGTCTTCGCAAACCCCGTCCACCGTGCAGGCGCCCACCGCCAAGCCGGCGCCCTCCTACATCGTCATCGATCCGTTGGCCAATGTGCACTACGACAACCGCTACGATTTCTCGGTTGGCCTGGCATATGACCACCTCAAGGCCGGGCCCAACCTGCTGCAGGGCTCCAACCTCGGCGGGCTCGACCTTAGTGCGTCGTACTGGCTCACCAGGCGTCTCGGCATTGAAGGCTCAGGCCGCAGCTACATGGGCACCAGCGGCGCGGCGCCCAATTCGGTCAGCATCAATGGGCCGTTTATCGCGCAATACATCTTTGCCGGGGGCGTGGAGTGGCTTGGTCCCCACAACAAGCACGGCGCCCTCGTCGCCCACGTCCTCGGTGGCGGTGCCTATGGCCAGTTCGAGAAGGACCTGCGCGGGAGTTCCCCCTCTGTGGTCGGCTTCTACAACAACCAGATCGCGCCCGCCGTCATCATGGGTGGCCACTTCGACCTCAACCGCTCGCCCCAGTGGGTCTTCCGCATCACTCCTGATGCCATCCTGACCGACTACGCCATCAACTACGGCCCCAAAACCAAGCAGATCGACATCAACGCCGCCATCTCCGTTGGCGTGGAATATCGCTTCAAGAAAAAGCGCTGAACCGCCCCGCAAAACAGACAGCGCCGGGACTCGATCCCGGCGTTTCCTTTTTGCACACTTCCGATATCTCCCAACTCGATGGCTTCAAATCAAGTCCACAATCCGGGTGACAACCGGACGGGCATATGAATAGACTTACCGTTCACCGCGCTGTGGTATCCTTCGCCGTTCGGGGCCTTGCGGGGACCACCAGCGCCATGCGAGAGCAAGTACCGGATAGCGGCACCCGGTCCCTCCTCGGAGCGGAAATACACATCAGACAGTACGAAAGCAGGTCTAAAAGAACATGAAGGACACGCTTGGAGTCTTGCTTGCGGGAGGAGCCGGAGAGCGGCTTTTCCCTTTGACCCGCGATCGCGCCAAACCAGCCGTTCCCTTTGGCGGACACTATCGAATTATCGACATCACCCTTTCCAACTGCATCAACTCCGGCCTGCGCAAGGTCTTCATCCTTACTCAATACAAGGCGCTCTCCCTCAACCGCCACGTCCGCGAAGGCTGGACCGGCATTGTGGCGCAGGAACTGGGCGAGTTCTTCGAACTTCTCCCGCCCATGCAGCGCACCGGCGCCAACTGGTACATGGGCACAGCGGACGCGGTGTATCAGAACATTTATTCCATCGGCAGCGAACAGCCGAAGCACATGATCATTCTCTCCGGCGACCACATCTACAAGATGAACTACAGCCGGATGCTCGAGCATCACAAGGAAACCAACGCCGAGGTCACCCTGGCCACCCTTCCCATTCCTCCCGACGAAGTATCGCGGTTCGGCGTGGTGGAAGTGGGTTCGAAGGGTGAGGTGCTGGGCTTCCAGGAGAAGCCGCAGTCCACCACCTTCCGCTCCCCCTTCAACCCTGATTCGGTGGATGCCTCGATGGGCATTTACATCTTCAACACCGAGGTGCTGCTGAAGGCCCTGATTGCCGACGCCGAGGATCCGGACTCGAAGCACGACTTTGGCCACAACATCTTGCCCAACATGCTGGGCAAGAAAAAGATGGTGGCCTACAGCTTTGTGGACGAGAACAAGAAGGGGCAGGCGCTCTACTGGCGCGATGTGGGCACTCTCGACGCATACTACGACGCCAACATGGACCTTTGCTCGGTTTCGCCGGTATTCAACTTGTACGACCGCAACTGGCCCATCCGCACCCGGGTAAGGCAGTATCCGCCGGCCAAGTTCGTATTCGGCGAGCCCGGCCGAACCGGTTCCGCTATCAATTCCGTCATCACCGCCGGTGTGATTATTTCCGGCGCCTCGGTTTCAAACTCTGTTGTTTCGCAGGATGTGCGCGTCAACTCTTACTCGGACGTGGACGCGAGCATCATCTTCTCGCACGTGAATATTGGGCGGCACTGCCGCATCAAGCGGGCCATTATCGATCGCGACGTCCACATTCCTGAGGGAACGGTGATTGGCTACGACCAGGTTGAGGACAAGCGGCGGTATTTCGTTACTCCTTCCGGGCTGACAATTGTGACCCGCGACGCTTCGTTGTTTGAGAACCCTGTCGATCCGGACTTTCTGCAGCGGTACTGATGCTGAAAGTGTCCGAAAACGGACAGTTTTGCGAAATTAAAAACGGTCATGTGCTTTGCTTTCATGCGATTGCACCCCGAAAAGGGGGGAATTTGTGCTCACCGTGATTTGAATCACTTTTCAGTGAACAGTGAACAGTGAACA
>JANXQR010000266.1 GCA_025353435.1 Acidobacteriota bacterium
CCGCCGATCCAGTTCTGACTTTTTCTGAACTGCCCCGGCTGTGCATGGCTGCCGCGCCCCCTTCGCCAGAAGAACCTCGTGGATTTCCCGATTGAGACGAGGTGAGAGAGGAAATCCATCACCCATTCGCTTCAGTCCAAAGGCACGCCCGGCCTCAGTAAGCTCCACTCTTTGGGTATCCCGATCGAAGAGCCGTCCCCAATCCGATCCTCAATCTCTTGAATTTGCTTGGTGAGCGCCGGTTGAGAAATCCGCAGCCGAAAGACTGCACGGGAGATATTCAACTCCTCCGCGACGACAACTGCTGCTCGAAAAAGCCGAAGATCGATCTCGATCATTGGGATGCGGAAAGCAACGCAGCTGTCAGAGCAGCGCGGCCTGCAAAGGGGAAGCGAATGGTTTTCACGGGATTGGTTTCCTTTGGAGGATTACCAGGATGCCGTCAAAATAACTAGCACAGGGCGGGCAAATTCCATTCTAAAAGTGATCGATTTCTTCAATTTTCTGGACATGTTAATCAGTTTGCTGTAATTTTCTCCATAACGGCGGGAAAGAAAGTTCAAATCTCCAAAAGTGCCGTACTAAGCGTTTTAACCTGCGGATGCTTTCCATTGACCCTGCCTCCGCACGGTAAAGAGCCTAAGTCGAGCACCGCTCGGCTAACCAACTGCGCCAATTTTTGTGAGGTCTCAATGAGAAAAGGAATATTCGGGATTATCGTGGGCTGCGCGATCGGCCTGCTTGCATGTGTACCCGTCATCCATGGCCAGACTGTCACTGGCAACATCACGGGAGAAGTGACCGATCAGAGCGGTGCGGTTGTTACTGGCGCGCAAGTGCTGGCGCATAACGTCGAAACGGGAGTGGATAGCCCGGGCACGACAGATTCCGCAGGCGCTTACACCATCCGGTTCCTGGCGCCCGGGCATTACACCGTCACAGTTCAAGCTAAGGGCTTCAAAACAGCCCAGGTGCCTGAGTTCACTCTGGAAGTGCTTCAGACCGCCAAGTTCAATGTGGCACTCACCGTCGGTGGTGAGTCGGCCTCAGTCGAGATATCCGCGGCCGAGGCTCCCATCCTGGACACGACCGATTACACCCTGGGCAGCACGTTTACAGAGAACACCATCTCCAACTTCCCACTGAACGGGTTAGACTTCAGCGCTCTCACTCTCTACGTGCCGGGTGCGACGAGCACCTACGGAAATACAGGTACAACTCAGATCGAGCGCGACACCTATTACAGCGATTCCGTGAACATGAACGGGAACCGCGCACAGGCCAATAACTACACGCTTGAAGGGATCGACATGAACGAGACCTTCAACAACGAGATTGCGTACAGCCCCGCCCCGGCAGCGCTCGGCGAAGTGAAGGTGCTCACTGCAAACACACCGGCCGAGTTTGGCAACGTGAATGGCGCAGGCGTGGTGAGTGTACTCAAGAGCGGCACCAACCACTTTCACGGATCAGCGTATGCCTATGTGCAGGACTACCGGTTGAATGCGAACAGCTGGCAGAACGATAACCATGCTGGAACAGACGCGGACCCGATCATCCCCATCAATCCGTTTTCACAGGATCAGTTCGGCGGAACATTCGGCGGTCCGATTCTGCATAACAAGCTCTTCGTATTCGTGGATTACCTGGGTTCGCGGTATCACAAAGGCGGAATTGGCACCGTGAGTGTATTGACCGCAAAGATGCGTACCGGCGACTTTTCAGAACTGTTGTCGGGCAGCTCGCCGATTCAGATCTATGACACGCTGAACAACAACGCACCCTATGCGAACAACCAAGGGGTTCCGATTCTCAACCCCGTCGCACAGTTCCTGATTGCGAACTCCAAACTGTATCCACTGCCAAATGCGACGCCGACCGATGGCATTGCGGCAAATAACTACCAGGCTCATACGAGGAATTTCAAGGCAAACAACCAGGGTGACATCAAAATCGACTACAGCATGAGCTCGCGCGACAAGTTCAGCGGATTCTATGCGATGTCAACGGCATATGACGGAAGCACGCCGGTACTGCCCATCAGCTTCAACGGTCCGAATCTCTATCCCACCAAGCTGACCGGCGCAAACTGGGTGCATACCTTCTCGCCATCGCTGGTGAACTCGGCGCGCATCGGCTTTACGCGGACGGTTTGGGCGACGAACTTCTCGGTCGATTCGACGGGACAGTTTGGCAACGCTGGTAATACTAAGGTGGGAATAACCTTTCCCAACCAAACGCTGCCGGGTTACACATACCAGAACATCAGTGGAGGCATCTTTGCCGGAGGCAATCCCGTCCAGGGAGGCGGATTGATCGACAATACCTACAGCTACATTGACTCGCTGAGCTGGCAGAAGGGCCGTCACTACTTCACCTTCGGCACGTCGTGGTTGCGGTACCAGAACAACTATCCAACCGCGAACAACTCAGGGTATCTGGGTTCGCTGAGTTACAACGGCAACTATACGATGGACTCGAACACGCAGACCGGCGGTTACGGCGGGGCGGACTTCCTGCTTGGCCGCGTCAGCGGTGTCTCCGCTACGCTGGCCAGCGTGAATGTGGGCCAGAGGCAATGGCGCGTCGGCACGTACTTTAATGATGATTTCAAGCTGATGTCGAACTTGACCATCAGCTACGGCTTCCGCTACGAGTTGGACCAGCCGTGGGTAGAACAGAACAATAAGACCGGCAATATCGACGAAGCGACCGGTCAGCTGATCTACGCGCACAAAGTTCCCGCGGGAGCACCCGCAGGGGCCGGGATCTGCAAGAATCGCGGCTGCTACAACTGGAGCTTTCACCAAATTATGCCGCGTTTCGGTTTTGCGTACCAGCCCAACAGCCGATTTGTTGTGCGCGCTGGTTACAGCGCCACCAGCTTCTTCGAGGGCAACTCCTCTAACCAGCGCCTGACATCTATGACGCCGTTCATCCAGGCGATCAACTTCAATCTCACGCAACCTTCCGGCACCAACGTTCCCACGCCGCTCACCACGCAGGATGCCTTCAATCAGACGGCTACGAGCGGCGGCACGTACAACGTGTATCCGCAGAACATGCAGCCGGCTTACATTCACAACTACAACCTCACGCTGGAGTATGCCCTCACACACTTGCTCTCTCTGCAGGTTGGTTACGTTGGTGAGAGCGGCCAGCATATTGAGGACTACGGCAATCTGAACCAGTGGAAGACACCGGGCGACCCGACTTCCGCGCCCTTCTATAACAACCAGTACATTGGCTGCCAGACGGCCGCGGCCACGCAGATCTGCTCGAACGGCCTGCTGGTAACTGAATCCCGCGCCATGATGAATTACAACGGGCTGCAGGCGGTTCTGCGGCAGCGGGTGTCAAACACAGGGCTTGAGTACACGCTGAACTACACGTATTCGAAGTCAATGACAAATGCCGTCGGCAACTACGGGCTGAATGTCTCCGGCTACAATGCTGACCCGGGCTTCTCCAATTACTACGACAGCCACGCGGACTACGGTCCGGCAGGTTCAGACATCAAGCACAACATCTCGGGCACCGCGGTTTATGCGCTCCCATTCGGACACGGAAAAAGATATCTTGCCAACTCTGGCCGCGTGTTGGATGAGACCCTTGGCGGTTGGAAACTGACGGCGGCGGGCGTGTCTTACTCCGGTTTCCCAGGCACGGTCACTACGAACGTAAGCAGCAACGTGCAAAGCTATGGCCAGGAGCGCGCAAACCTGGTTCGTCCGCTTCACATTCACCATCGCACCATCAACCAATGGTTTGGCGATGATCCTTCGGCTCAACCGTTCCTGGCGAACGGATCTCCAAACCCACAATCAGCGTTTCAGGATCCGGCGCAGGGCACCTTCGGCACCTCGACCAACGGCTCAATTCGCGGGCCAGGATTTCATGACGTTGATATGTCGATCATCAAGGATTTCCGGATATTTGGTGAGCACTTTGTCGGCTTCCAATTCGATGCCTTCAATGCTTTCAACATAGTCAGCTACGGAAATCCGGGAACAAACATCGATAGCTCCAACTGGGGACAGATTGCGCAACAGAACTCGATTCGCTCCGTAGAGCGTCATTTGCAATTCTCACTGAAGTACAGCTTCTAAACCTTGAGGCTGCCGCGGGCACTAGCGGCAGCCTGTTTTATGGCGGATGTACCTCTGCAGACTCTTGAAGAGCCGTCTGTTCGGAAAACCCAACTCCGGCATAGGAAAATAGGCACAAACATCATGGACCTGGAAATTTGTGTCGATTCGATTGAATCGGCCATCGCTGCGGCGGGAGGCGGCGCGAAGAGAATCGAGTTGTGCAGCGCTCTGAGTGAAGGCGGCATCACGCCGAGCATTGGTTTGATTGCCGCTGTTCGCGCTGCGATCGAAATTGAAATGTTCGTGATCATTCGGCCCCGTGGAGGAAACTTCGTTTACACGGAGCAGGAACTGAACGTGATGATGCAGGATATTGCTGAAGCCAAGGCGCGCAAGGTCGACGGCGTCGTGATGGGCGTGCTTACTGAAGCGGGCTGCGTAGACATCACCAGAGTGCGCAAGTTGATTGACTCAGCCCGACCGCTGCAGGTGACCTTCCACCGCGCATTCGATATCTGCAAGGACCTCGATCGCGCTCTGGAGGACGTAATCGCCAGCGGAGCGGATCGCATCCTTACCTCGGGCGGCAAGGCTGATGCTACGCGCGGGGCGGCAAAGATTGCGCAGTTGCAAAAGAAGGCCGGCGATCGTATCCGCATCATGGCTGGCGGTGGCATCCGTCTCTCCAACGTGCGCTCGCTGGCACTGAAAACCGGCGTTCACGAGGTGCATACATCGCTGAGTAGCGATGTTGTCGCCAAGCCTTCTAACGGCGGTGCCGAATTTGGCTTGCCCCCAACCGGCCACAGACTTTTCCGCGTGCTGAAGCAAGACGTACAGGCTTTCAAGTCCGCACTCGACTCCGTGACGATAGAATCTGGGTCGGGTACACCCAAACAATAGGCCCAGTTTGGCCGCTTTTTCAAATCTGGCGCGTCTACATTTATGTCCTCCAAGACGGATAAACGAGCGAAGGAGATTCTGCGGCTTCTGCTGAACCACGGCAGGGCGTCAGTCGACGACCTGACGTCTGCGCTGGGAACGTCGCCCGCCAGCATTCGCCGAGATCTGATTCGTCTGGAAAGCAATGGGCTGGTGACGCGCACGCACGGCGGCGCCATGCTGTCAGCAAACGGCAGTCCCGTCTACGAACCGTTTCGTTTTGACGCTTCGTTCCAGATACGCGAAGACCGATTCGCCTCGGAGAAACAGCGCATTGCCAAGGCAGCGGCAGCGCTGATCCAGGAAAACGAGACAATCGGCTTCGCCGCTGGAACGACGACTACGCTGGTGGCGCGGCAACTACTGCATCGCCGCAACATCCACGTCATTACCAATGCCGTGAATATCGGGATGGAACTCAGCTCAAGCGCGCGTCTTGAAACGATGATTACCGGTGGCAATCTGCGCTGGGTCGGATCGTTTTCGCTGGTTGGGCCGGCGGCTATTGAGGCGCTCGCAGTAGTGGTGATGGATCGGCTTTTTTTGAGCGCCACCGGGGTGGATGTCGGCCACGGCGCAACGCTCATTCAGCCAGACGAAGCTGCCGTTTTTCGCGCCATGGCGCGGCAGGCACGCCAAATCATCGTGGTCGCCGACTCAAGCAAGGTGGGCCGCATTAGCCCCGCAGTGGTGTGCCCTGCTAACGAGATCGACCTGTTGATTACCGACAATGGAATTTCGGATGAAGCTGCCGCAGCTTTCGCGAAAGCCAACGTGAAGATTCTCGTAGTCTGACAGCGCGCACGGCGTCCCCAGCTTTTTGTCCCCTGCATTGCTCAGCGTCAGCACCGCTTCGGTGGGCGAGAAACAGTGTGTCTTCGAGCGGCGCCAGGATACGATTCTCGGCACGAAGCAGCCCGAACTGCTTCGCGGTCGGGCGCTTACTTTCAACGACCTTTGCGATGATGCGATCAAGCACAGTGAAGCAGAGAACAGCGAGAAACAAACCTACGAACTCCGTTTGCGCATCGAGCAGCTTCGGCCCGTGTTTCGGTTGCGCTCGGCCGATTCCATCCGCAAGAACGAAGTCGTGGAGTGGCTAACGGAGCAGGCTGAGGAGCGCGAGTGGGCGGCCACGACCCGGAACCGCTGGCAGGCGACCTTTTCGCTGATTTTCCGGGTCGGAATGGATAACGAGAAGATCGAGCGGAACCCGGCGGCCCGCATCCGCAAGAAGGCGGAGGGGGGCGGACGGGTCAGGTTCCTGCCCAATGCTGAGGAGGAGCGTCTCCGCGCCGCCATGGAACGTCGCTTCAAGGAGTTCCTGCCCCATTTCATGCTCTCGATTCATACCGGGATGCGCATGAGCGAGCAATATGGGCTCAGGTGGAAGCAGGTGGACTTCGAGCGCCAGCAGGTTCACCTACTCCGGACCAAGAACGGCGATCCCCGCACCATTCCCCTGAACTCCATCGCCTTGGCTGCTCTCATAGAGTTACAGGCAGGGCAGCCCGAGCCGGGAACGGAGCTGGTGTTTCCTTCGTTACGCACGGGCGACGCCCTACAGGGATCGCGCGGATGGTTCTCGACAGCGCTCGATGAAGCGAAGGTGCTTGATTACACGTGGCATTGCAACCGCCATACGTTTGCCAGTAGACTTGCTAAGGCCGGAGTGGATCTGCGAACGGTTGCAGAACTGCTTGGGCATAGGACGCTTCAGATGGTCATGCGCTACTCACATCTCGCTCCCGAACACCAGGCATCGGCGGTAGATCGGCTGGTTCCCGCCCAGGGACGAGTTGTGACTAAATCGGCGACTGGCAAATCCGCAGCGAAAAAGCCTAAACAAACCCAAACATTAACTCATTGAAATTAAATGAGTTATAGTGCGGAGAGGTGGCAGAGCCCGGTTGAATGCACCTGACTCGAAATCAGACATAGTCGCAAGGCTATCGGGGGTTCGAATCCCTCCCTCTCCGCCATACGATTCTTAACCCGCTTAAAGAATCAATGTCTTAGTCAATCAAGCCACACAGAATCATTAGCTTAGACGAGATTCGCATAGTGCCATATCTGTTTATATTGTCCGCCCTATACCGCACAATTACACCCATTTTGTCGTACCATGGCAGATTCTTGACTGCACCCAAGAAATAGCCGGGCTCTGGAAGAGTTTCTACCCCCTTAACCTTTCCTGGGCGACCCCCTAATAAACTCGACGCAAGAATATCGACATTCCGGTGGGGGTACCTAATCCCGCGGCGTGGCCTTGACGTCCCAACCTTGAGCACATTCACCGCGAAGCGATACGCCGCGAAAATATTCTCCGTGCATTCGTCACTGATTCGCTTCCACCCGTGTAGATCCCTGCGGGGAGTAAGCAGTTCCCGAGAAGGAGCGCCACACGATGAACCTTTGCACATTGTCCGCATGGGCATCGAGGTTTTCAAGACTGATGGCGGTTTTATTGAGGTAGTAGGCCCCGGGCATGTTCCGCATCACCAGATCAACCGGCGGAGTGACATGTGGCGAGCAATTGGAGCTTGATTGCCCCGCAATACGAAACTCGGCTACAACCTCGGCCTTGTGTCGTGCACCTAACGATCCATCGATCTCATTCGCAATCAACCGGGGGGTGATGATGAACCGACATGTACCGCAATCGACTTACCGTTTACAGCTCCACAAGGACTTCGCGTTTGACGATTGCTCGGCGGTCGCTCCTTATCTGTATGACCTGGGGATATCGCACATCTATAGCTCTTCCTATTTGCAGGCCTCTCCAAGCAGCATGCACGGGTACGACGTCGTAAATCATCAGCGGGTAAACCAAGAACTTGGGGGAGCGGAAGCCCATGAACGCTTTTCGAAGAGGCTTCGGGAAATCGGCCTCGGGCAGGTTCTGGATATCGTTCCGAATCATATGGCAATCAGCAGTGAGAATCGCTTGTGGTGGGATGTCCTGGAGGATGGTGCGTCGAGCCGGTATGCCTCGTTCTTCGATATCGATTGGCAACCGCAGGAGGAGCGGCTTCGCGATAAGGTCAATCTCCCGATCCTTGCGGACCAGTACGGGCTCGTACTCGAGAGCGGCGGGATTACGGTTGCGCGCACTGCCTCCGGCGTCGTCGTCCGAGCGGCCGACCAGGAGTTACCAGCCGCTCCGACGTCGTTGCCTTTGATTCTGGAGAGGGCCGCTGGCTACTCAGGCTCTGATGCCATGAACTTCGTTGCGGCTTCGTTTGGCCGGCTGCCAAATCCGTCGTTTGAGGATCGCAAGATGGTGCTGGCGCGGTATCGCGACAAAGTGGTATTGAAGCAATTGCTGGAACGACTTTGTATTGAAGATGAGTCACATTGCCGGGCAATCGATCGCGCAATAGATGAGCTGAACGCCGACCACGACGCGCTGGATGAGTTCCTCAACCAACAGAGTTATCGTCTGAGTTATTGGAAAACAGCGGACCAGGAGCTCGGCTACCGGCGTTTTTTTGATGTGAACTCGCTGATTGGCCTGCGAATGGAACGACCCCATGTGTTTAAGGAGACACACGCTTTAATCCTGGAATGGCTGCAGAGCGGTGTGTTGGACGGGGTCCGGGTCGATCATCCCGATGGCCTGCGCGATCCATATGAGTATTTCCAACGTCTTCGCGAAGCGGCGCCGAACGCGTGGATTGTCGGCGAGAAAATCTTAGCGTCCGGTGAGTACCTGCGTGGCGGACAAAGTGGTACCTGGCCAATTGAAGGGACGACTGGCTACGACTTCCTCAATGCAGTGTTGCGGGTATTAGTGCGGCCCGCGGGCATGATCGAGTTGAGCGACATTTATCGAGACTTCACCGGGCTAACCGCTGAATTTCCGTCGATCGCACACGGCAAAAAGCTCGCTGTGGCACAGGAGGCGCTTGGATCCGATGTAAACCGTCTCGCATCCATTTTCGTGAACATCTGCGAAAGCCATCGCAATCAGCGTGACTACACGCGGGCTGAAATTCGCCGCGCGATTCGCGAGATGGCCTCATGCTTTTCGATTTATCGAACTTATGTTGTGCCGCAGCGAAATGAGATTACCGCCGAAGATCGCCGCGCAATCAGTGAGGCGATTCAATGTGCTCGCAACAATCGTCCCGACATCGATGGCGGTCTGTTTGATTTCTTTGAGCAAGTTCTCAGTATTCAGGTGCCAGGTCGGCAGGAGGCCGAATTCGTTCTCCGTTTTCAGCAGTTTACGCCGCCGGCAATGGCGAAGGGGGTCGAGGACACCGCCTTTTATTGTTACAACCGCCTGACCGCCATGTGCGAGGTCGGCGGCGATCCTGCAAGCAACGGAAGTTCTCTCGCAGAATTCCATACTTACCAGGTGAGAATGCAACAGAACTATCCCGCCACCATGACGACGCTCTCCACGCACGATACCAAACGTTCCGACGACGTTCGGGCGCGGCTTGCCGTGTTGAGTGAGTTGCCGAATGAGTTTGCGGACGCGCTGCAGCGTTGGGCGGCCAACAACGAGGATTATAAGACGATCGTCGGCGGCACCGCTCTGCCGGATCGTAACTCGGAATATTTTCTGTACCAGACGCTGATTGGCGCTTGGCCCATCGAACTCGACCGCGCCAAGGCGTACATGATCAAGGCCATGCGTGAGGCCAAGCTGCAGACCAGTTGGGTTGCCAACAACCCGGATTTCGAAGGCGCTCTCAATAAGTTCATTGACTGCCTGTTCTCCGATGAAAAGTTTCTTGCGGACCTGAGATCATTCGTGGAGATTGTGGTTCTTCCCGGACGTATCAACTCGCTTACACAAACACTCCTGAAGAACACGTGTCCTGGCGTGCCGGACTTGTATCAGGGCGGCGAACTATGGGACCTGTCCCTCGTGGACCCCGATAACCGGCGACCGGTGGATTACGAACTCCGGCGCAGGCTCTTACGCGAGTTGGAGCACCTCTCGCCAGAGGAGATACTGAACCGCATGGATGAAGGGCTCCCCAAGCTGCACGTGATCCATCAGTGTCTGTTGTTGCGACGGGAATATCCGGAATGGTTCGGAGCCCAGGCAGCCTATATGCCAGTGAGCGTCATTGGTCCCAAGGCATCTCATGCCATTGCGTACATGCGTGGAGACACTGTACTGGCGCTTGCTCCGCGTCATCCTTATGTATTGACCGGCAAATGGGAAGACACGCAACTGACAATTCCAGCTGGCACCTGGCGAAACCGGCTGACGGGACAGCGCTTCGAAGGCGGTGCCACCACGATTGAAACTTTGCTGCGCAACTTCCCGGTCGCGTTGCTCCAACGTGAGGAGACCACGAATGCATAAATTCACTATCTGGGCCCCAAAGCCGAAGTTGGTGAGATTACGACTCGGCGATACGATTTACCCCATGCAAGGACCGGACGAGCGTGGCTATTGGCGCGCTTCCATCGAGGAGGCTCGACCCGGGATGAAGTATGGTTTTCTGCTCGATGAGGATCTAACGCCATATCCTGATCCGCGTAGCTTGCTACAGCTCAACGGAGTGCACGGACTCTCCACGATTTTTGATCAGCGCTCTTATCGATGGGATGACGCGAACTGGCAACCACCTCCACTATCGAGCGCCGTGATGTATGAGTTGCACGTCGGAACCTTCACGCACGAAGGAACATTTGATGCCGCGATCAGCAGGTTGCCATACCTGTTTGACCTCGGTGTTACGCACATCGAAGTCATGCCCATTGCGGAATTCGCAGGAGATCGCGGATGGGGTTACGATGGCGTCGACCTCTTTGCCGTGAGCCGCGCTTATGGTGGCCCTGATGGCTTCAAACGATTTGTGAATGCGTGCCACCTGCAGGGACTCGCCGTAATACTCGACGTGGTTTACAACCACTTTGGCCCGGTCGGCAACTACGCCGGCAAGTTCGGTCCCTACGTGACCGACAGGCACCATACGCCCTGGGGCGACGCAATCAACTTTGAGGACAAAGGCTCAGACGAGGTGCGCCAGTTCTTCTTTGACAACGCCATCACGTGGATGCGCGATTTTCACGTCGATGGACTTCGGCTGGACGCGATTCACGAGATCGTCGATCGATCGGCGGTGCACTTTCTTGAAGAGCTCTCGGCCCGGATTGACAATTTGTCAGCGACCATGGGACGCAAGTTCTCGATCATAGCCGAGTCCGATTTAAACAATCCCATGGTTGTGACTCCAATCGAAGCAAATGGTTTGGGAATCGATGCCCAATGGGCCGACGACTTTCATCACGCGCTTTTTTCCGTGCTGCATGTCGACGGGGTAGGAGGCTACAACGATGATTTCGGCCTGTTTCAGTATCTGGCAAAGGCGCTGAGGCAGATGTTCGTGTATGACGGCATTTACTCAAACTACCGTGGCCGAAGTCATGGGCGCCCGGCTGACGGGCTCTCAGCTCATCGGTTTGTGGGCTTCATCCAGAACCATGATCAGGTTGGCAATCGCGCTACGGGAGATCGTCTTCATCAAATCGTCGGCGTCCCTCGAACGAAGGTGGCGCTTGGACTAGTGTTGACAGCACCCTTCATCCCCTTACTTTTTCAAGGCGAAGAATTCGCGGCTTCAACGCCATTCCTGTACTTTGCAGACCACGAAGATGCGGAGATGGCGAAGTTGGTCTCCGAAGGTCGGAAGCGAGAGTTTGCAAGTTTTGGGTGGGACGCGTCGCAGATTCCGAATCCTGAAGATGTGGATACCTTTCTGAAATCGCGCCTCAATTGGGGCGAAGTCAACGAAGGTGTGCACGCGGAGGTGCTTGAATGGACGCGTGATTTGATCCAGCTGCGGCGGAGTTGCCTATCGCTGAACGATGGCGATCGCGGGCATGTACAGGTCACGTTTGACGAGAATCAGAAGTGGTTGCGAATGGATCGCCACCTTGTAACAGTTCTAATGAACCTGGGACAGCAGAGTGTCGAGTTTACGGTTGACGCAGGTGCAAAGGTTGCCCTGGCTTCCGATGCTGCAGTAACGCAGCAAGGTGGTAGTATCACGATTCCCTGTGATTCCATTGCTATCGTAAAGGTAGAAGACGAGGCACACGGAACCAGGAGTTCCGATTGGTTCAGTCGAGAATTTAGATAAGGATTTACGGTTCGGTGTGACTACAAATTTGCGCGGCTCGCCTCTGATTATTATGTCCACCAGCACCGGCGACTGCACCACGTCGTGGTCATCAAGTTGTTTGGGCCGTATCGGAAGCAATCGAGGCAACCTCTAGAAATGCCGCTTACTCTTAGTAATCGTTGTTTACTTCTTGAAGAGGGTGAGCTGATGAGCGTTGAAACCATGCAGGAGCTTTTGATTGATGAATTGAAGGATCTTTACTCAGCAGAGAAGCAGATTGTCCGGGCACTTCCAAAGTTGGCAAAAGCTGCTTCCTCTACTCAACTCCGCGACGCGATTTTGACCCATTTGGAAGAAACCAAGGGACAGGTCGAGCGGCTGAACCAAATCTCGGAAATTGTCGGCAAGAAACTAACTGGAAAGACCTGTGTGGGGATGAAAGGTGTTCTTGCAGAAGGATCGGAAGTGCTCGAGGACGTCGGCAAGGGGCCTGTCCGCGATGCTGCCTTGATCTCGGCAGCGCAGCGTGTCGAACACTATGAGATGGCCGGATATGGATCGGCCCGAGCGTTCGCTCAATTACTCAAATTGACGGATGTCGCTAATCTTCTTGACCAAACACTTGCGGAGGAGAAAAACGCTGATAAGACGCTTGGCGGAATTGCGAATCACGTGAACACAGACGCACGACGAGTAGCTTGAAGTGCGGAACAAAACTCCTCCATTTTTTACCAATGCTGGGATGGTGCAGCGCGTGTGTTCGGCCGGAGGCAGGTAAGAGCAGGCGCGCTGCCGGTCATCCCAAATGGGGCGCCGTAGTCCCGGGCATGCGAGAGGCGAAAATGAGTCAGCACGAAAGGGCTACGCTTTCCTCGGGGTCGTCACCCTGCTTATGTCCTGAGTGATGCCGGCCATTTTCGCCCACGGGTCTTTCTTTAAGCGTTCCCGCCAATCACTGAAATTGTGGACAGTAAATATCGGCCGCGCAGCAAGCTTCAACTCCGACCACATAAGCGGCACGGCAACTCCCACGTTTGGGCGTGCACGTGGCGACCATGGAGCAACAGCGGTGGCGCCGCGTTCGTTGCGAAGATAGTCCAGGTAAATCTTTCCCGCGCGTGCGGCCTTTGTCATCTTGGTAAGGTATCGGCGAGGATTGGCAGCTTCCATTTTCAGTACAAAGTCATGGCAGAATTTCTTTATCTCCGGCCATTCCAATCGGGGCTCTATCGGTACGACGATGTGCAACCCCTTGCCGCCAGTCGTCTTTAGAAACGATTCCAGACCGAGCTTTCTAAACTCGTTGCGAACTTCAGCCGCCGCCTCTCCGAGCGTTGCCCACGCCAGCGATTCATCGGGGTCGAGATCGATTACAAGCCGATCCGGCTTCTCCAGATTTGTCGCGAGTGAGCCCCACGGATGCACTTCCAGTACCGAGATCTGCGACAGCGAAGCTATGGCTTCGCGTGTGCTCAGAGCGATATATTTCTCCACTTTGCCGGTCTTCTTGTCCGGCACATCGACCGATTCAAAACCTGGAGGCAAGGTGGAATTCATGTGCTTTTGGAAGAATTGCTCTTTGCCGATTCCATCGGGCACTCGCACCAGCGAGAGTGGCCGACCCGCCACGTGCGGCAGCATATTTGCGGAGACGGCCCAATAGTAATCCGCCAACTGCTGCTTGGTGAGACCGGAAGCAGAATCCAGAATTTTATCTGGATGAGTCAGATGCACCGTTGCGTGTTCGCTATCCGCGCTGGGCTGTGGCCTCGCAGCCAACTTCGGTTTTGTCCGGTGCGAAGCTGTCTCGGCGGACGCGGGAGTTTCGATATGGACCTCGCTCGCCCGCTTGTCTTCTCTTAGGCCGAGGAAAGCTGCCTGGCGCACCTGCCGATCCGCAGTCCATGTCGCGAAGTGAACCTGTGCGACAAGTTTCGGAGTCACCCAATGCGCCCCTCGTCTCGCTTCCGAGGCAATCGTTTCGAACGGTGACTGCGCTATTGCCAGGGGTTCCAGCTTCTTACGTAAATCTGTTGACATTTTTTGGCTAAACCCAGTTCCCGCGCGACCCGCGTAAGTCAGCTTCTTGGAATTATCGTAGTATCCCAGCAGCAGAGCTCCGATTCCCGGGCCGCCCGCCTTCCCCTTCCCAGGTAGGGTGTAGCCGCCGATCACAAACTCCTGCTCTTGCCGGCACTTCGACTTCAGCCAGTCGGAATTGCGCGCACCCGAGTAGACGGCCGAAACACGCTTTGAGATGATGCCCTCCGCGTGCAGCTTGCAGGCATGTGCAAACATCTTCGCGCCCGACGTAATGAGATGCTCGCTGAACTTTACGTCGTCGCTGGCGCCCTTCAGCAACTCCTCCAGCAGCTTCTTACGATCGTTCAAGGGCAACCCGCGCGTACTGTGGCCATCCAAATGCAGCAGGTCGAAGCAGAAGTAAGTAAGCGGACTTCGCGCGCCATCCTGAAACGCCGCCTGTAAATCTGCGAAATTTGTATTTCCATAATTCGCCAGCACCACTACCTCGCCGTCCAGCGTCGCGCTCTCGCATGGCAACTTTGCCACCGTTGCCGCGATACCCCGCATTCGCGTTGTCCAGTCGAGCCCGTTCCGGGTTAACATCCGCACCTTCGCTCCATCCTTGCGAGCCTGTATGCGGTAACCATCCAGCTTTAATTCATGCAGCCACCCCGCGCCTTCGGGTGGTGTCGCGGTCGCCATCGCAAGTTGAGGCTTCAGGAAACTTGGCTGGTGCTCCTTGGGAAGGCCAGGCGGCAGTAGCTTCCGTCGCACCAAAGGCTTCGTGTCGCCTGTCCCCGAGCCCTTTGAGTTCCACACATGATCCTTGCTGGCCGCAATCTGCTGCATGGAGCGGTGGGTCACCACGCTCGTCGTCTTCGCCTCTGTCACCGGTTCGTCGTCGGGGCCGCGTTCAAATTCGTCGTGCTCCTTGATGAGCAGCCAGCTCGGCTTTGTTTCTTTCGTCGAGCGCGGTTTCATCCGGATCAGTGCCCACTTGCCCTTCAGCTTTGTGCCGTGGAGCACGAACTTCAGGTGGCCGTCGCGCAACCCCGCATCGACGTCGGAATATTCCCCCTGAGGTTCCCACGTCCCCTGATCCCAAAGCATCACAGTGCCGCCGCCATACTGACCCTGTGGGATGATCCCTTCAAATCCGCCGTACTCGATCGGATGGTCTTCGACTTGCACTGCCAGGCGGCGGTCCTTGACGTTGTATGACGGTCCTTTGGCGCAGGCCCACGACTTCAGCACCCCATCCCAGGCGAGCCGGAAGTCGTAATGCAAATGCGAAGCTGCGTGCTTCTGAATGCAGAACGGAAGCCGCTTTGTGGGTTTCGCTTTGGCTTTGCCTGAAGGCTCGGCCGTCACCGAGAAGTCGCGCTTGGACCGATATCGCTCAAGCTGCTTGTCAATCGCATCAGACGGAGACAGGCTCTTCTTCCCAGATGCCATTTACCCCTCATCCCGCATGATTCATGCGGATTTACGTCGCGCCGCCTTGTGCGGTTTTGCCGCCGACCCTTTCACCAGCGCGATGCCCTTTTTCGACCGTGTCTCTACCTTCGCAACCGGCTTCTTCTTCGGGATCGCATCGTCTTTGCCAATGGATTTGCGAAGCGCATCGATCAGCGAAATCACCTTGCCCCGCGGAGTGGCCGGCGCCTCATCGCGGGGAACCGGTACTTGGTCGATCTTCGCCTGCACCAGCTCTTTGACTGCCACTTCGTACCCATCGAAAAACGCCGCGGGGTCGAACTTGGCGGTTTTGCGCTTGATCAGCTGCTTAGCCAGATCGAGTGAATCCCCGTCTAAATCAACCTTTTTGATATCGCGGAAGTACTCCTTCGCATCGCGCAGTTCGTTCGCATAGCGCAATGTGTAGGCCATCATCCCACCAAGCGAGTCGTCCCGAGTCGGCGCTATGGCGACGATGTGTTCCCGCCCGCCAAATGCGAGCTTCGAGAGCGCAACCTTATTCGTATCCCGCAAAGCTCGCCTCACCACCCCGAAAGCTGCTGACTGTGAGTCATCCTCAGGAACCACGAAATACGGCTTCTCAAAATACTCCGGATCAATCTCCGCCTCATCCACAAACTGCGTTACTTCCATCGTGTGCTTAGAGGGCAAACGCAGTCCTGCGAGTTCGCTCGGCTCGATCGGGATGTACTCTCCCTTGCGATACTCGTAACCCTTGACGATCTCATCGTTCCGAATCGCAGACGCGGCCGGAGCGTCATCGTCCGCCAGGTCCCGATCCTGGTGGGCCGACGCCGTCACCTTCTGATACTTCACTCGCTCGCCCGTTGCTCGCGAGATTTGGTGAAAATGGATCTCTCCTTTGGCCTCCGTCGCAACGAACAGCTTCACGGAGAACGACACAAGTGAAATAGTGATCTGACCAGACCAGTAAGGGCGCGCCATGGGATTCCTCAACTGACTAGGATTCGATTACCCCGCAAAAAGATGTTCATGGTAAATTCGAACGAAAAAACCCCTCAGAAGAGGGCGAACCGGCTCCTCGCCCAAAGAGGCCATACTTTCCGCCCGACACAGCATCTGAACTAATTACGCCGCCCGGCCAACACTGGGTGAAGAAATGACTTCGGGATAGTCCATGAGATGGACCGGACGCAGGTGCGGGCGCAAGAAAAGGAGTCGCTGGTTATGAAGTGCAGGTTAAAATTTGCTTGGCTGGACATTGCGCTTTGCACAATAGCGGCGTTCGCGCAGACCACAACTTCACCAGTCGCGTACGTGTACGTATCCAGCGCAAACGGAACAACCGGAACCAGCGACGTCTACGCCTTCTCCGCGGCGCCCAATGGAAAGCTGGCGTCCATCCCCGGCTCGCCTTTCGCTGACTAGATATCGAGCATGGCGGTGAACGGGAAATATCTCTTCGGCGTGGGTTCGACGGGAACGTTCATCGATGCCTACTTGATTGAATCCGATGGATCGCTACGGTATGCAGCATCGACCAACTAAACCGCTCCGAACGGGGGCCGGGGCTATGGCGGTTCAATCGTCTTCGACCACACGGGCGCAAGCCTCTACAACTTCGATTACGCCGCGCTCAATGGCAACAACACCTACGAAGCATTCCAGGTGGACAAGGCCACGGGCAAGCTGATCTATCTGAACGAAGCGGGTGAGAGCGAAGAGTTGAACGGCTCTCTCAGTTTTATAGGGAGCAATTTATATGCATATGGCGCGGACTTTTACCATTTCAGTCCGGCAATCTATGGATTTAAGCGCAACGCCAATGGTTCTCTGATGGTTTGGACTGTCCCAATCATGATGGTGAACCTGATCCATCGCGGAGATCATCAACCAGGAAGCCGCCAAAAGGATGGGCATTCTCGCCATTTCACTGCGGTATGACTTTCGGCTTGCCAAAACTCGTCGCTAAAGTTAGGCTCTCATCGAGCATAGCGGCTTGCGTTGTACGAGCGTGCGGAGTTGACAATGGTCGCGTCACGTTATTACCGCGCTGTAACGCTTTCTTATGTCGTGCGGACGAGAAGATTGTTTTTCCAGAGCGCCAGAACTATATCCATCTGACCGTTTTGTGTTTTCGCAGGATCATTCTCAACCGCCTGCCATAGCGAACTCGTGGAATAGTTCTGCTTTCCTTCGTTCAGCAATGCTGCGGCACGGACTGCGTAAGCCTTGTCGTCAGCCGATGCGGCGTAGTGACCTACTGGAATGCCCTTCACCAATCCCGCTTCGCAAAGTCCCAGAAATGCTCTACGCGGACTGCCCTTCCTTCGCGCCGTTGGGCTTGTGGGGTAGAGCGTCGCCATAGCACTTTCCCATCCGGTTATTGGGTTGATGTCCGCGGAAGACGCTTTCCGGGCGGCCATGAGTGCTGCTTCGCCATATCGATTCGCCATCGTGAACTTCACCTGCTCAGACCTGAATTCTACGAGGAATACGATTCGAGGACAAATCTTAGAGCCAGACGCAGACTTGTAACCCGAGGTCCCACATGGCGGTCCTTGCGAACTTTTGGCAAATGGAAGGATAGCCCACACGCCGACCGTGACCCGAACCCGCTGTCACTATTGATGCTCTCCCAAAAAGCTTAAGCGTTGCATTCTTTCGTTCAAACGCTTCACCTTTCCCGTCCTCACCAGGGATAAGGAACAGGCGATCATTGCCTTGAAATTCGAACCATCGGACATTATTGGCGCCGCGCCAATTTGGCGGCCTTGCGACTTGCCAAGTGGTGAATGACAGTATGCGCTTTCAAGTCAAGTGTGGTGGCCTCAACGTCTTTGTGGCCGGCGAGCTGTTGAACCGTTCGCAAGCCGCCGTTCAATCCCGTCAACATCTTCGTGATATCGGTTCTCCGGAACCGATGCAAGGTGAACTCTTCGCATTCGTTCGACTTTCGGCAGCTATCACCTTTCCCACAGTTCAATCCAGCACGATGTGCGAGCTGCGCCGCCTGGGAGCGCCTGCACTTCCCTGCTACGTCTTTGTAAAGGATCATCAAGATGAGTGCTTTTAACGTCCGTGCGGGTGATCACGCGCCCACATGCACTACAAAATGGAGCTTCTGCGCGGCAACGTATCATACTTGGTTGGATTTAACGGAATTACAGGAGAATTCTTTCCTCTCCTCCATAACTTTTTTGCCCCGCAGCGCCCGCCTCGCGCAGCAAATCTTACTGTTCGCGATAGTTCCGCATCAAGCCTCCATCCACCACAAACGTCGAACCGGTGATGTATGCGGCATCATCTGAAACCAGAAACGCAACTACTCCTGCCACATCATCCACGCTGCCCATGCGCCCGAGCGGAATGTTTCCGAGAAGCGCATTGAGCTTGGGCTTGTCCTCGAGCAGAGCCTTGTTGATCGGCGTGGCAATCGCGCCCGGTGCCACGTTATTCACCATAATTCCCAGCGGGCCCAGTTCCACAGCCAAGTCGCGCATAAACATGCGCATGCCGCCCTTACTGCAGCAATATGTAGCGAAGCCGGGAAACACCATATCTTCATGCACCGAGCTGATGTTGACGATGTGGCCCGGCCTCTTGGCATCGCGCAATCGCCGCACGAACGCCTGCGTCAAGAAGAATGGTCCGCGCAGATTGACTGCCATCACTTTGTCGTAATCTTCCTCCGGCGTATCCCAAAAATCAGACCTCTTCTCCATGCCGGCATTGTTCACCAGAATGTCAGCCGATCCAAACTTGTTCCAGGCTGCGTCGACCAACGCCTTCACGTCCTCCATGTTCGTCACGTCGGCCTTGACGATTTCGCCCTCGCCGCCTGCCTGTTCGATCGCGCGTTCCGTCTCTTCCGCGCCTTCGGGTGTTCCCACATAATCCACAATCACTTTCGCACCTTCGCAGCCGAGACGTTTCGCAATTCCCTGCCCAATCCCTGAGCCCGCACCAGTAACAATGGCCACTTTTCCCTTCAATCCGCGCATATTCTCTCCTCCGGAGGTTTCACATTGTCTTCGCCGGTTAGATGCGAAGAACGCTCCTCGGACGAATAAATCGAGCCGGCAAAGTTTGAGGCGTTGGCCTTCGCCATTTCCTCCTGCCATCGAGTTATTTGACTTCCTAGCGCCTGCCACAACGACGCGGTCAAACCCTTCAGTGCCAGCGCACACGGCTCAGGACTGCGTGCGCAGCTTAAAATGCTGAAGAGGAGTATCGGCCTTTTATGAAATCGACCGTTCCCGCCGTTGAGCACGTCCACGGAAGCAAGGTCCTCACAAAAAACAAGCATCTCATCCGTTGGGTGGAAAAGATCGCCGAACTTTGCCGCCCTGACTCCATTCACTGGGTCGACGGTTCCCAGGCCGAATACGATTTCCTGTGCGACCGTCTGGTGGCCGCCGGCACATTTACTCGCCTGAATGAAGAGCTCTGGCCTGGCTGCTTCTACGCCCGCTCGGTTCCCGGCGACGTGGCCCGCGTGGAAGACCGCACGTTCATCTGCAGCG
>JANXQR010000309.1 GCA_025353435.1 Acidobacteriota bacterium
GCGCCGATACGGCACCCACAACTCTTAGTGTTGCCGCTTCGCAACTGGTTAGTAGAGACAATAGTCTCGCCGCCGCAAACGCAATCACATAGCCAATAGACACCGGTCCTCCCCTTGGGATGAAGCACCCTATGCCTAACCTTTAGATTGGCAAACGAGGTGCCCGGGGCAAGGATGCCCGACCTTCGTTCCCTAGTCCGTTCGTTTCTCAAACAGCCGCAGCTGAGGGTTGCCCCGGTTAAGAGACTTGCATTCAGTAACAGAAACTGTCTCTGCTGGGAACAAACGCAGCAGACGTATACCTGCGATTTACCGTTCTTTGCCGGGGGACCATTCCGAACAACAGTTAAACGCCCAAAAACGGTACCAGCCGTGATGTCCTTAACGCACTTCTCCCGCAGTTTCTCAAGTCTGAGACAGCCGCAAGACTCTACTGCACCGCTGCGTAGATGACCACCATCTACAAGCTTCTCTGTTCCATTCAGGCAACTGCATCGAACGAGCCATCGCACCTTACGCCCAGTGTTTGCGTCTCTTTGTACCACCACGAGGCGACCGAACACCCTTCCCGTCAAATCTATAAACTGGCCCATTGAGAGCTACCTCTGATTGCAGTCTCAAATCGGATCTTCCCGGTCCTGGCGATTCCCGAATCCGGGAACAGCAATGCCTCAAGGTTACGCATGTGCGCCGGTTCGGTTTGAATAGATTGGAAGGAACATCATCGCAATTATAGGGCGTCAGTGGTATCCCATGTCTCCAACAACGGGAGACATGGGGCACCCAAGTTTTGCTGTGAATTCAGATTGCCAAACCGGGGCCACCCGTCCTAAACGCAATTGCGCGTCGATATCATGTTAGCTAATATAAAGTTAGCAGTGTGGAGGGGGCGATGGTTGAAGCGTCCATGTTTGAGGCGAAGACCCAGCTTTCAAATCTGGTGAAACGTGCGCAGCGCGGGGAAAAGATCGTTTTGACCTCGGGACGGAACAGGACTCCCGTGGCGGAGATTGTAGCCCTGAAACCAGCAAAGAAGCGGACATTGGGCTTGTTTTCTCAACCCGGTTTCGAGATACCTGCCGATTTTGACGAGCTCCCCGAATCTGAGATGAAAGCGTGGCGCGGGGAGAGCGAGTGAGGGTACTTATCGACACGCACTATGTGCTGTGGTCGGCAATGAACCCGACTCTCATGGAACGGTGGGCCAGGAAATTGCTTGAAGACCTCAACAACGAGATACTGGTCTCCGCCGCTTCCGTCTGCGAGATCAGTCTGAAAGTCCGATTAGGCAAGCTTCGCCAGGCGGCGGAATTTGAAAGCGATCTCGTTTTGAACATCGAGAATCGCCTTGGGTTTGCACTTCTTCCGCTTGAACCGGAGTCGATGATGCGGGCCGCGCGCTTCGAGGACAAGCACGCTGATCCCTTTGATCGGATGATTGCCGCTCAAGCGATCCAGCATCATCTTCCCATTCTCAGCACCGATCCCAGGCTGGATGCCTTTGGAGTGCGGCGCCTTAAGAATCGAAGGTCATAAACTACAAGGACCGGCGCTAGCAAAAGTAAAGGCGGCGTTATGATCTATCTGCCATCTTGATGGGTTCGTGGTCTCCCACCCTAGCGACAAAAACAAATACGTCGCGAGGGTGGGGCACCCGGCTTCCATCCCCGGTCCCCAAAGGCGAGGGACCGGGGGCACCCCATAATGAAGGATTGCAGTACCTCACCCTAGCGACAAGGACAAAGGCGTCGCGAGGGTGGGGCACCCGCCTCTGGGGCGAGATTGATGGTCAGCCGTCGCTATTTCGGCGCGGGCGCGGGTGGCGGATTTTCGCTGGTTGGCGGCACAATGCCCTTCAGGCGCATGTAGGTGACCATGTTGCCGTAGTGTTCGTTGGTATGGGCGGTGTTCAGCGAAAGTACGGTGAGTCTGGCCAGGTGGAAGCTGAACATCTGGATCATCTCGCTGCCTTTTGCGTCGGTCATGCCATCGAACGCTTTGCCGCAGTACGCCACGGCGTCGTTCAAGGCCGCTACCAGGTCCGCTTTCGAGGTCTTGGTCTTCTCGATGCTGCCCTTGTTCGGATTGGCTTCACCGGCGGCCTGCGAGCAGATCGCAAAGTTGGCGTCGGCCACGTGCCCGACGAGTTGGCCAAAAGAGCGAACGTCCGGAGTCGGCTTGAAGGAGTAATTTTCTTCGGGCATTTTTGCCGCGGCGGCGACGACCGAATGACTCATAAACGAGTACAACCCTTTTTCGCTTACGGAGATTGGATTCGCTGGCGGCGCAGTGGCGGCCTGGGGCGCTTGTTGTGCGATGAGAAGGACCGGAGCGAAGAAAAATCCGGCAAAGGCGACACACAATCTCTTATTCACGAGACCCCCTAAAGGTCAGAATTACGAGCGGCCTCAGCATAACAAAGAGACCTGGGGATTAAGAGCACGGTGTTATAAACCGATTCAGGGTTTCGCGTAAGGGCCCGCGTTGCCCAGATCCATCAGGGCGTCGGTGACGCTTTCAGAATCGTGGCGGACCACATTGCCTTCGCTTGCGAAATCGCCGGCGATGCAGCGCACGCCTAATGACTCAATCCGCTCGATATCGGCTGCAATCGGCGATGCGCCTTCGGCGGCATACCGGGCCAACGTTTCGCTGCTGAAGGCTGTGGTGTTGACCAGCGCATAGTCGAATACGGGGCCGCGGGTGTGCTCGTAAATCCGCTCGATGTGCTCGGAGGCGCTGAGTCCGAGACTCTCGTTCGCCTGGGTCATCAGGTTGCAGATGTACACGCGTACGCCGCGGGCATTGGCGAGTGCTGCGGGAACGCCCTGGACCAGGAGATTTGTGATGAGCGAGGTGTAGAGCGAGCCTGGGCCAACGGTGATGAGGTCTGCTTTTTCGATGGCCTCGATTGCTTCCGGGGTTGCGGGAGAATCGGGCGGATCGAGCATGAGTTCCTCAATCCGCAGCTTGCTGGCAGTGATCCTGGTTTCGCCGCGCACCAGCGAGCCGTCTTCCATGCGGGCAATCAGGGTGGCATTTGCGGTGGTCACGGGGTAGATGCTGCCGCGCGTGGCCAGGATCTTGGATGAGAGCTGAATGGCATGGCCGAAGTCGCCTGTAATCTCAGTAAGAGCGGCTACAAACAGGTTGCCGAAGTTGTGGCCCTCGAGGCCGTCGCCGGCACGAAACCTGTAAGCAAAAAGCTTGGCCAGCAGGTCGCCCTCTTCGCTGAGCGCGACCATGCAGTTTCGCAGATCGCCCGGCGGGAGCATGTTGAATTCCTTGCGCAGCCTGCCTGAAGATCCGCCGTCATCGGTGACAGTGACAATGGCTGCAAGGTTAGAAATCTGGCCACGAAGCGCGAGGCGTTGAGGGGGAGTCACTACGTGGTGGCACAGGCCGCGAAGCAGCGTGGACAAGCCAGTGCCGCCGCCGATAGCGGCTACCCGCAGCGACCGAACGCCGGCTTGCAAATCACGTTCTTCAGGCGAGCTTTCCTGCAAAAGGTCCTTAGAACCTTGAGTGTTCAAGAGATTCAAAATGCTTCTGTGACTCCTACGGAACTTCAGGCCCTACGGAACTTCAGGGTACAGCAGTTCCGTAAACCGGGGATCGTCGAGCATGCTCTGGAAGTCGTTATCCGTGCGGGCCTGGAGACGGTTCCTGGGGTTCAATTGGATGGCGCGGTTCAGATTCGCGAGGCATTCATGGGGATGGTTGGTGATGCACTCCAGCACCGCCAGACCGTAGAAGGCGTAGTCGGCATTTGGATGGCCGGATACGACCCCGTTAAACTGCTCGCGCGCCTCTTCATACAAGCCCACGTTCAGCTGGGAGACCGCGTAGTCGTAGCGTTCTTCCGGCGTGGCAAACGCGAGGTTGTGCCGCTCCAGCTGACGCTGGCAGGTGCTGATATACATTCGGCAGCGTTCGCGCAACTCGGGCGGCGCAGTGGTCAGCAGCTTCTCGAAAGCAGCAAGGGCCTTGTCGTACTTGGCTTGCTGAACGAGCTGAATGGCTGCTTGATAGTGCTGAAACGCCGGGCCCGTGCCGGGTTGGGCAGCTGGTTTCGCTGTCGCGTGTGAACCTTTTTTGCGGCCTGGCGCCGCGATTTTGGCCTCTTGCATCATGTCGTATACCTGGCGGCTTGTACGTCCAAAGCAGTCCCTTCACGTTTCATGTAGTCTGCCTGTGAGATTTCGTCGCTCAGGCCATCTTTATACGCAGAACCCCTCGATCCGTCAATGGGTGCAAGAAGCAGACACTACTTACTGGCCTTGCCGTAGATTGCCGGGTTGAGTGACGGATCGTTGTACATCTTCATTTGCCGGTAAAGCTTGAAGCGCCGCTTGCCTGCAAGAATCTCGCACCAGAGGGCATCGAGACATTGTGCCAGATCGGCGCGCTGCTCCTCTAGAATAACCAGTCGCTCGCAGTTTCGCACAGCGTGGCCCGCCGGCGCGTCTTCGCGGCACGTTTCTTCCCGCGTGTGGTAGATCTTCAGCGAGAGGATGGAGAGCCGGTCGATCATCAGCCCTGGAGTCTCGGAATGCAACTCGGCGTCTGGATCGGGTAGATTGCGCGGAGCAAGGGATTCAAGCAATGCCCGGTCCAGCTCCTCAACGGCATCGTTTCGGCGCTGGTTGGTGGCGTCAATCCGACGCTTCACATCGGCCAACTGGGCGTCGGTGG
>JANXQR010000340.1 GCA_025353435.1 Acidobacteriota bacterium
ACGAAAGGCGCGCGCATGCGGGTGTAGACAATTGAGCATAGTCCGGTCGAAACCGTGTAGGTGTCCAGAGTAATTGTCCATGGACCGTGCGTTGCCTGGACCTTGTGTCCCTTCCAGAAACCAACTTCAACGTATTGCGCACCAATCTCGGCGCAGAGTTGTTTCCAGATTTCCTGGGTGCTGGGGCCGAATATATTCTGTAGGAATGCCATGTGGTTCTTTTTGTTGCTTATGACTGGGAAGGAAGTAGTTTGGCAGCTTCAGTATCGCGTAAAAAAGTTGTCGTCCGAAGAGTGGAAAAGCAAAAGCAGATTCTTCGATTTATTATTTTTAAACTGAAAAACGTTTGGAACCCCGTTCGCTCTGAATGACAGTTCGATAATACTTCGGATTATTTGAAGTAGTGTCGCCAGTCGAAGACGACGCGGAGGCCGGTTGTGACGATGGTGTGCACATGCGGAGCGGGCGTGTTTGCGGGCGATAGGACGGAGACGGAAGTGGGCGTGTCGAAGCCGATGTAAGGCTGGAGCATGACGCCGGAGCTTTGGTTGACCGCAAATGTACGGAACGGGCGGTACTCGAGAAGCGGGAATTCCACTTGCAGGGAGTCGAGGCTCACTAGTGGCGCGTTGGCCGAGGGCACGCCTGGGGTGGGCAGCTTGAACGGATGATCGCTGCCACCGCGAAAGATGCTTACGCCCACTTCGCGTCCAAGAACGATTTGCAGGCGGCCAGCGCGGGTTGCAATCCCGGCCTGCCAGGGGATGAGTCCGCCGTTGACTGCGCCCGCTGCCATTTTTTGCAGGCGTCTTGGTGATGTGAAGGCAAGAACGGGTGCGGCAAGAGCAACGTCGCCCGGTATCAGCCAAAACGGCATGCGAAGCCTGGCGGTGATGGCGGCGCGGCCGGGAATTGTGACGGCACCGATGGCGTGAGCGTCATCGCGAACGCCGCCCTCGATAAACACGAGGCCATCACTGGATTGGTTGAGAATACCTTCCAGACCGAGACCGGCGCGGGCAGCCAGTTCGATGCCGGGGAAGGCGCTGACTCCGCTCTGGCCGGAGCCAAATCCATGGGTCAACAGCCCGCCGCGGAACCCGGTTGTTATGCCGAAAAAGGTTCCCATCTCAGTGCGGAAACGAGGGAGCTCGCCGGGCCCGCTGGCCAGCCCGGGAACGGGTGTCTGCTTGAGGATGGGTATGAGGATTTCAACATCTTTGCGCGAACCGGTGGCTGGGGGAAATTGCGGTTCCTTGCAGACATTGAATGAATCCGCTTCGAAGTTTTTTGGGTCGGGGACGTTCAGTTCGACCTTGCCTGCGAAGGAATCGACGAGTTGCGCCAGGCTGTCGCGAACGGCGTTGGCAGCTCGGGTGGCGTCCTCCGGTTTCATGTACGCATCGCCCTGGCCGACGAAGTGGTCGCCGTTCCAGGTGTTTAATGCAAGGCCGCGCTCGCTGTAGAAGTCGTGTGTTCCTTTGCGCGTGGCCGTACCACCCCAGTTGCCTGCGACATGGCCTGCCGAGAAGCTGTCCTCGATGAAGTGCAAGGCGAAGGCTTCATCGGCGAGTGCGGCCCGGATTGCATCGGCGCGGGATTCAGAGGGCACCTCGCCGCGAGCGATTCTGCGCGCCCTGTCGAGCGCTCGCCGGTGATACCAGACATAGGTCCCCAATGCATTGATTTCACCCTTGGGGCTAAGTGCGAGGAGCCCATAGGCCTCGGGATCCATGTCGACAAAGGACCGCGCCAGCAGGAAGTGCGCGTTGTTCGAGCTTGCGCGGGTGACGTACTCGGGGTCGGTACGCTGCAGTGCGAGATCGGAGTTTCGTACGGCATTGCTGCGCTCGCTGGGGCGGGACGCGGCGGCGAGTTGCGCACGCAGCCGGCCGGCGATTCGCGTTACACCTAAGACCCAGGGAGCGTGAAGGGATGTGTCGAGCATTTCGCGCGCCGAGCAGGAGTGGTCTCCGGAGATGGCAGCCATGGCGGCAAAGTCGATGCACGAGGGATTTGGTGGCTGCGAGGGGTCGGCCATCTGCGCGCATAGCCGCTGTTCGTGTCCGCGGCGAGCCTCCGACCAGAGAGCCTGCAGCTGAGTTTGCCTGTCTGCATCCAGCCTCTGCACGGAGAGCACGGTAATGTCACGGTGCTCGGGAAACACCCAGGCAAAGGCAGGAAAGACTTGAAGCGAGACAAGGGAGAGAATGAGCGCGGATTTGAGAGTCGGTGAGCCGTGCATGCGTCTGCGATTATTGCACGTCGAAGGCTACACGCCGACGGGAAAGGGTTTGGGGCTTGATTCGTCGGTGTTGGCGCCGCCGCCGCGCCAGCGCTCGAAGCGGCCTTGGAGCAGGCTCATGAGGCCGGTGTACCAGTAGCCGATGACGAACAGGACGAGGAATGGCGATGTGAAGTAGTTGTGGCGGAGGAAGCAGTAGATGATGGCGAGGAAGAAGTAGCAGCCGATGATGAGCTCGATCCAAGGGGCAAGGACGAGGCGCTTGCGATACTTGGCGGCCTGGGATTTTTCACCCTTTTTGGCGACCGCATATTTGGGCGTGCGGGCGAAGGCGCTCTTGATGCCGAGCAGAGCTTCAACGACGGCCTTGGTGTTGGTGACGGTGAGGCCGATGCCGAGGGCCATGAGGAAGGGCAGATAGAGGAAGGTCTTCATCCACGTTTTGGGGAAGAGGACGCGCTGGCTCATGACGTAGAAGACGGCGATGGACAGGCTGGACGCGGTGAAGAGAGGCACGTCAATGAGGAGCATCTGAAACCAGCCCTGATAAAAGCGGACGATCATGCAGGGGATGAGAAGCGCCGTCATGATGACCATGAGGGGATAACTGAGGTTGGCGGTGAGGTGGTAGACCGACTCGATTTTGATGCGCCGCGACACGTTGGAACGGAACATCATGGGGAGGACTTTGATGCTGGTCTGGATGAGGCCTTTGGCCCAGCGCGCCTGCTGGGTTTTGAAGGCGGTCATTTCAATGGGGAGCTCGGCGGGGCACTCG
>JANXQR010000383.1 GCA_025353435.1 Acidobacteriota bacterium
CTTCGTCGATTTCGAAGGCGAAGAAAAGCGGCGCCACCTCGGTCACAGGGTCGACGCCGCCTTCTTTGCGATGAAAAGATGGTTAAACTTTGATGCAGGGATGGGCCGCATAGTGTAGCAGCACGGCGACGGCACAACTCGTAAGGCGCGTCTCGGCCGAGTCCGCGCGGCTGGTGAGAATCGTGGGAACGCGGGCGCCGAGAACGATGCCGGCAAGCTGCGCGCCGCCAAGGTACTCAAGCTGCTTGGCAAGCATGTTGCCGCTCTCGAGATCGGGCACGACAAGTATGTCGGCTTGTCCGGCAACCGGCGATTGAAGCTTCTTAATTGCCGCCGCTTTGGCGCTCACCGCCGTGTCGAAGGCCAACGGCCCGTCGAGAATGCCGCCGGTGATCTGGCCGCGATCGGCCATCTTGCACAGCGCCGCCGCATCAAGCGTGGACTTGATTTTGGGGTTGACTGTTTCCACAGCGGAGAGCAGCGCGACCTTGGGCTCCGGGATGCCGAGCGCGTGAGCCAGGTCGATCGCATTCTGCACGATATGGACCTTGTCTTCGAGCTCCGGCGTGATGTTGATCGCGGCGTCAGTGATCAGAAGCGTGCGCGGATAGGCCGGTGTATCCATCACAAATACATGGGAAATACGGCGCGCCGTGCGCAGGCCAGTGTCGCGCTGCATGGCCACTTTCATCAATTCGTCCGTGTGCAGGCTGCCCTTCATCATGGCTTGCGCATTGCCGCTGCGGCACATGGCCACACCGATTTCGGCGGCTTTGCCTTCTGTGTCGGCCTGCAAAAAGGGGTAGGCACTTATGTCCACGCCAATTCGCGCCGCAAGAGCCTTGATCTCCGGCTCGTCCCCAATGATTGTTGGCTCAATGAGTCCAGCAACAGCCGCTTCAACGGTGCCCTTGAGGGCCACGTCAGATTGCGGCCAAACCACCGCGGTAGTAATCGCGGGCAGGTTCTTGCAGCGCTCCAGGAACTGGTGGAAAACGTGATAATCGGCTGGGTGCCCGACCAGAGGATCGACAGCTACGGCTTCTGCGAGAGGGGCGAGATCGCTCATGCGGCATTTTCTCCTGGCCGGATCTCAGGATATTCTCATCCGGCCTAACGAGACCATTCTCGCTGGGTCGCGGGTCATCGGCCTGTGCGTGAGATCACAGTCCGGAGCATTGTGCCGCATTGCGATACGCAAGGTCGGAGCGAGGGGAGTGGCCTCTCCGTCCATTCGATGCGCGACAGAGCGGCCCACTCACTCAAAAATTACTTGATTCCGACCACCATCGAATCCGGGCCCACCAGGTGCTCGACGCGGGTCTCGCGGAAGCCCGCTTCCTTCATCCAGCCCGTACAATCCGCGCCCGAGTAGTCAAACCCGCCTGGCGTCTCAATCAGCATGTTCAGGCTCATCAACAGGCCAAAAGCGTTCTGCTTGCGGTCGTCGTCAATAATGGCGTCGTATGCAATAAGGGCTCCTCCCGGTGGGAGCGCCTCGTACGCCTTTCCAATCAGCTTCCGTTTTTCCTCGAGGTTCCAGTCATGGAGGATGTGGCCCATCAGGATGACATCGGCTCTTGGCAGAGGATCAGTGAAGAAACTGCCTGGTTGGAAGCGGACCCGCGAAGATAGCCCGTTTGCTTCGACATACTCTTCGAAGACGGGCGCGACTTCCGGCAGGTCGAAACCGGTGCCAGCGATGTGAGGATTCTTGAGAGCGATCTGCACAATCAGATCACCCTGCGCCGTGCCGCAGTCGGCCGCCGTCTTGTACTTGCCCCAGGGGAAATTCGACGCAATTGCCATATTCGCGCCGCGGCTGAGTCCGGTCATAGCCCGCAGGAATGCCTTGAGACGCGCAGGGTCAGCGTAGAGTGCTGCAAAGAAATCCGGGTCGGGCCCCAACGCTTCGTTCTGCTGCTCTCCAGTGCGCAATGCCAGTGTGAGTTTGCCCCAGAAAGGATAGAGGCGCTTATTGGCCATTTCGAGCATGCCACCGATATAGGAGGGCTTGTGCTTATCCAGAAAAATGTCAGTGTCCGGGGTATTGGAATACTGGCCGTCGCGCCGCTCGAGGAATCCCAACGCCACCAGGGTGTCGAAAAAGTCGCGGGAAGAACGGGGATGGAGGCCCATGCGGCCTGTGAGTGAAGCCAGATCTTCAGGACCCTTGGCAAGTTCCGTGAAGACTTCCATTTCGATGGCGCTGAGAAGTGTTTTCGAGGCCCAGAAGGCGAAGC
>JANXQR010000391.1 GCA_025353435.1 Acidobacteriota bacterium
CCGGAGCACGGGAGTTCACGCTCGCCATAGGCATCGGCTCCACCCCACACACGTCCCTGCAAAAGACCGTAACCGCCTTGGTGACTCCCTATCAGCAACACCGCGTGCGCTATATCGAACAATGGCGGCGCGCGGCCAGTCCGAAGTGGTTGGAAGTCAAGTCTCAGGATGGCGGCATGCTGTTGCGGGCCAGCCATAACGTGCTGCTGGCGCATGAAGACAAGACTTACTCTGGCGCGTTTGTGGCCTCCGCTTCAATCCCGTGGGGAAACGCCAAGGGCGACGATGACCTGGGCGGTTATCACCTGGTTTGGACGCGCGACATGGTGCAGACCGCGACCGCGCTGCTGGCCTGCGGTCGTGCCGAAACGGCGCGCCGCGCGCTCGTCTACCTGGCGTGTACACAAGAACCCGACGGCGGATTTGCGCAGAACTTCTGGGTGGACGGGCGGCCCTACTGGACTGGCACACAGCTCGACGAGGTGGCCTTTCCGATCATTCTGGCGTGGCGACTATGGAAGTCCGACGGCCTTGGCGAAATGCATATCTTTTCGTTCGTCGAACGTGCCGCCGGGTTTCTGGTCAAGAAGGCGCCCATCACTCACCAGGAACGTTGGGAGGAAAACGCGGGCTACTCCCCGTCTACGCTTGCGTCCGTGGTTGCTGCTCTTATCTGCGCCGCGGAGATGACGCGCGCTTTTGACGGCGAGGAACGCGCTGTTTTCCTTGAGGACCTTGCGGACTGGATCGAAGGCCATCTTGAGGATTGGACGGTGACCAACTCCGGGGTCCTGCTGCCGGAGGTGAGTCGCCACTACATGCGGGTGCGTCCGCCTGAGACCGGCGAAGCCTACTCCTGCGGGGACTGCGGTAAGGAGATGATCCACATCAACAATCGTGCGCCGGGGGAGCGAATGGATTTTGAGGCGCGCGAGATCATCGATGGCGGCTTTCTGGAACTCGTTCGCTATGGCGTGCGCCGCGCCGATGATCCGCTGATGATTGACTCTCTCAGGGTTGTGGATGCGGTGCTGAAACGCGATTTGCCGCAGGGGGCGGGATGGCTTCGCTACAACCACGACGGCTATGGCGACAGGCCCGATGGAGGCCCGTTTCAAGGCTTCGGGCAGGGGCGCGTGTGGCCGCTGCTCACGGGCGAGCGCGCGCATTATGAGCTTGCAGCTGGGCATGATATTACCCCCTTCATCAAAACGTATGAGGGCTTTGCTACCAAGGGGCAGTTGATGCCCGAGCAAGTATGGGACTCGGCCAACCTTCCGGATCGCGGTCTGCGCAAAGGCCAGCCTGCAGGGTCGGCAACTCCGCTGGTGTGGGCCCATGCCGAATACCTCAAGCTCCTTCGCTCAGCGCTAGATGGGAAAGTCTTTGACCGCGTCGACCCGGTCTACGAACGCTATTGCACGGCGGAAGGCCGCCAGCGTGTCCGCCACAATGTGGAGATTTTCAGCCTCCGGCGGCCCATACAAAAAGTAAGCGCCGGGGATACGTTGCGCATCATAGACGGAGAACGCTTCGATCTGGTGTGGTCGGCGGATGGCTGGAAAACAGTCCAGAATACGCGGAGCCGCGAACTCGGCAGCGCCGGTTTCAGCGCCGACATTCCGGCGGGCGCCGACCCCGGCCAGATATCATGGACCTTGAAGTGGCCGAACGCAGACCGCTGGCTTGGATACAATGTGACGATTGAGATTGTTTCCAAGTAAATGCATTTATCTGGCGCAATCCTGAGCATTGAACGAAAGGAAGCTGTATGACGACGAGCCCCGCGAGCCTCTCCCTCGATCAGTTATCCATTGACACTTTGCGGCTGCTCGCCGTGGACGCAGTTGAGAAGGCGAAGAGCGGCCACCCGGGTGCCCCGCTGGGCTGCGCGCCAATCGCTTACCTGCTTTACCACAAGCTGATGAAGCACAATCCGACGCACTTCAAGTGGGCGGATCGCGATCGCTTTGTGTTGTCGAACGGGCATGCATCGGCGCTGCTCTATTCCACGCTTTTCCTTTGCGGGTACAAGGTCACGCTGGATGACCTGAAGCAGTTTCGCCAGTGGCACTCGATTACGCCTGGGCATCCGGAAACGGGTGAGACCGAAGGCGTCGAGGTGACGACCGGTCCGCTTGGCCAGGGATTCGCCATGGCGGTCGGCCTCGCCATCGCGGAAAAGCATCTCGCGGCCGTCTACAACAAGCCGGGCTTTGACATTGTGGATCACCACACCTACGTTTTGTGCGGCGATGGCGATCTGATGGAAGGCATCTCGCACGAGGCTGCGTCACTGGCCGGCACGCTGGGTTTGGGCAAGTTGATTGTGCTCTACGACGACAATCTCATCTCGCTCGACGGGCCAACAGAACTGAGCTTTACCGAGGATGTGCTGAAGCGCTTCGACGCGTATCACTGGCATACTCAGCGCGTCTCTGACGGAAACGATCTTGATGCCATTGAAGCAGCGATTGAAGCGGCAAAAGCTGAGACCGGTAGGCCGTCGATGATCGCGGTGCGCACGGTGATTGGTTACGGCAGCCCCAAAGCAGGTACCAAGAATGTGCATGGTGAAGCGCTTGGCGCGGCAGATACAGCTGCCACCAAAAAATTCTTCGGCTTCCCGGAGGATCAGAGCTTCTACGTGCCCGACGATGCGCTCAAGAACTGGCGCACCGCGATTGATCGCGGCAACGCCGCTGAGGCCGAGTGGAACACGATATTCGCAGCCTACGCGAAGGAAAACCCTGAACTTGCTGAGCAGTTTGAGCGCACGCAGAAGAACCAGCGCAAGGCGGGTTGGGAGAAGGCGATTCCTACCTATCCGGCGGGCAAGCCGGTGGCCACACGCAACGCGGGCGGCGCAATCATGAACGCCATCGCCGAGGTGGTGCCGGAGCTATTCGGCGGCGCAGCCGATCTTACCTCTTCAACAAAGACGATCTTCAAACCTGGCGCCAATTTCCACGAGGACCCCGCAGGCCGCAATATCTTCTTCGGTGTGCGCGAGTTCGCCATGTGCGCTGCGGTGAACGGAATGGCTGCTCACGGAGGCTTGGTGCCCTTCGGCTCCACTTTCTTCACGTTTTCCGATTACTGCAAGCCGGCAATGCGCCTCGCCGCTTTGTCGCACTCCCACTCGATTTTTGTGTTTACTCACGATTCCATTGGTCTCGGCGAAGATGGCCCCACGCACCAGCCGATCGAGCACCTGATGATGCTGCGCGCGGTTCCTCACTTCACCGACTTTCGCCCAGCGGATGCCAACGAAACTGCGGCCTGCTGGCGTCTCGCGCTGGAGCGCCCGGGGCCGAGCTTTTTCGCACTGAGCCGCCAGGATCTGCCGACAATTGATGCCACAAAGGTGGACGTTTACGGCGGAGTGAGCAAGGGCGCCTACGTGCTCGAAAATGCCGCTAGCCCGCAGATCGTATTCATCGGCACCGGCTCTGAGGTTGCGCCGTGTGTCGAGGCAAAAAAGATGCTTGAGAGCGAAGGAATCTCCGCACGCGTCGTCAGCATGCCAAGTTGGGAGATCTTCGAAGAACAATCGGAAGCGTACAAGGCGAGCGTACTGCCCACCGGCGTTCCGAAGCTCGCGGTCGAAGCAGGTTCCCCGCTGGGGTGGTGGAAGTACGTTGGGTCGGATGGCGACGTGATAGGGCTCGATCGCTTTGGAGCTTCGGCACCGGGACCGATCGTGCTTGAGAGGCTCGGCTTTTCTGCTCCGAGCGTAGTGGAGAAGGCCAAGGCGCTACTGAATCGGAAGCGAAACTAACCGCGAAACGCGGGGCAACACGCTTCTCAACACTCCTGCAATTTCAATCGAAGCACCACCACAGAGGCGTTGATGTTCCCCTTCGACGTGATTCTCTTCGATGTTGGCGGAGTGCTGCTCACCAACGGGTGGGATCATCGCGAACGTGCGCGAGTGCTTGACCGGTTCGGTCTCGACCACGCTGAATTCGAAGAGCGCCACCCGCAGCCGTACGATGCATGGGAACGCGATGCGATCAACGCGCGTGAGTATCTCGACGCTACTGTCTTTTATGAGCCGCGCAGCTTTTCCGCGGAGGATTTTCTTCAGGCGATTCTGGCCCAGTCAGTTCTCCTGCCGGATGGAGGATTAGGCATCCTTGAGGAGCTTGCAGCATCTGGTAAGTGGATGTTGGGGACTCTCAACAACGAAGCCCGCGAGCCTAATGATTACCGTTTCGCGAAGTTTGGTCTGCGCGACTACATCGATGTGGCGCTGAGTTCCTGTTATATGGGCTTGCGCAAGCCGCAGCCGGTTATCTATCGCCGCGCGCTCGATATTCTGGCGAAGCCAGCTGACCGCATTTTGTTCATCGACGACCGCAAGGAAAACGCCGCTGCCGCTGAGGCCGCGGGCATGAAGGCAATTCGCTTTGAAGGCGCCGGCCAACTGCGGCGCGATCTTGAAACTCTCGGCGTTCTTTAAGGATTTGCGAAGGAGAAAGCAATGCAACTCGGATTGATCGGCCTCGGAAAAATGGGCGGCAACATGGCGGAGCGGCTACGGGTCGGCGGCCACCAGATTATCGGCTTCGACTTCAACGCTGAAGCGGTGCAGAAGCTCACGGCGTCGGGCAACGTGGGCGTGTCTTCGCTAGAAGACTTGGCTAAAAAGTTCACTGGCCGCAAGGCCATCTGGATCATGGTGCCGCAGGGCAAGCCGGTGGATGAGACCATTGCCAAGCTTGAGCCTTTGCTCAACCCCGGCGACATCCTTATCGACGGCGGCAACTCCAATTACAAAGATTCGCAGCGCCACTACAAGGAAGTGACGGCCAAGGGATTTCAGTTTGTGGACGTGGGCACTTCGGGCGGCGTGTGGGGTCTGAAAGAGGGCTACAGCATGATGATCGGTGGCGACAAGGAAGCGGTCGAATATTTGCGCCCGATCTTTGAGACCCTCGCACCCTCGGCTGATAAAGGCTGGGGCCACGTGGGTCCGGCCGGCGCTGGCCACTTCGTCAAGATGGTGCACAACGGCATCGAATACGGCATGATGCAGGCCTACGCCGAGGGCTTCACCATCCTGGAGAAAAAGGAAGAGCTGCATCTCGATCTCGCGCAGATCTCTGAGATCTGGCGCCATGGAAGCGTAGTGCGCAGTTGGCTGCTCGATCTGACCGCCGACGCTCTCTCAAAGAACCCCAAGCTCGATGGCCTGGAAGCCTATGTTGCGGACTCTGGCGAGGGCCGTTGGACCGTCTTCGAAGCCATTGACCTCAACGTGTCCGCGCCCATCATCACGGAGTCGCTCATCCGCCGCATCCGCTCACGCGAAGAGAACAACTTCACCGACCGTATGCTGGCAATCATGCGCAACGCTTTCGGTGGCCACGCGGTCAAGAAAGACTAGTCAGCAGTTGGCAGTGAACTGTCTCAGGAGACGCCATGGCAACCGTGCAGATGAAAATTCATCCCGACGATCTATCCCAGGTCCAACACGCGAACGAGAGAATCCCCAACCCCGGGGTCATGGTCATCTTTGGAGCCTCCGGCGACCTCACCAAGCGTAAACTCCTGCCGGCCCTTTTTCATCTCGAGCAGTCGGGGCTCTTGCCGAAACAGTTCGCCATCGTCGGCGTCGCCCGGCGTCCAATTGGGGACGAGTTCGCGAAGGATATGCGCGAAGGCATCGTCGAGTTCGGCGGAGTTGACAATGCCGACTCCAAGCTCGATGAGTTCATCACGAAGATCAGTTACTTTCCGCTGACTTTTGACGATGCGTCGGGCTACGCGGGTCTCAAGACAGAACTCGACCGGCTTGCCAAGGAAAAAGGCATCGGCGACGATCGCCTCTTTTATCTCGCCACTGCTCCGGAATTCTTCGCATCCATCATTGAGAACCTCGGCGGGCAGGGAATGGCCGAAAACGGCGATGCGCGCATCGGCA
>JANXQR010000419.1 GCA_025353435.1 Acidobacteriota bacterium
GGGCTGCTGCCGGACGGTGGTCGCACTGGGCCCGGAACTCACGCTATTGAAAACAAAGCACGCGGTCGGGCGAAAGATTGGAGGATGGGGTGCAAGTCACAAGCATGCGGGCTGCAGCCGGCAAGATTTCGCTTCGGTCCGGCGTCGGGAATAAACAGGGAAAGCTTCGCCAGATAATCAGGGCAGAATTTGCCCGCCGACTTAAATCAACAAACCCAAATTCAAGCGCCCGGGAATGGCCGGGAATGCGAGGAGAGGCTCTTGATCTCGACACTCATGCAGGATGTGCGATTCGCAATGCGGCAGTTGCGCAAGGCGCCGGGGTTTTCGACGACGGCGGTTCTGACGCTGGCTCTGGGGATTGGGGCCAATGCCGCGATCTTTACGTTGGTGAACGCGGTGATGCTGCGGGAATTGCCGGTGAGTGATCCGAAGACGCTGGTGCGCCTGGGGAACCAGAACGACTGCTGCGTGGGTTATGGCTTCAGAGATAACGGTGAGTTCTCCCTGTTTTCGACAAAGAGCTATGAAATGATCCGGAAAAACGTACCGGAGTTCGACGATGTGGCGGCGATCCAGGCAGGGTTCGGCTACCGGCCGATGGTTGTTCGTCGCGACGGAGGGCAGGATACGGCGCGGTCGGTGATGGGCGAGTTTGTGTCAGGCAACTACTTCCGCACGCTCGGTCTGAGGCCGCACTCCGGAAGGCTGCTGGCGGATGGCGACGACGTGGCCGGGGCGCCAATGACTGCGGTCATGAGCTATGAGGCGTGGAAGAGCAACTTCGGCGGCGATCCCTCCGTGGTGGGCAGCGCATTCCGCGTGAATACCAAGCCGGTGACGGTGATTGGCATTGCGCCGCAGGGGTTTTTCGGGGATCGGCTGTCGAGCACGCCCCCGGATTTTTATCTGCCCATCGAGTCAATGCCGGTGATTGCGAACGTTGCGTATGTCCATGGATCGGACGCGATGTGGCTTTACATGGTGGGCCGGGTGAAGCCGGGTGTCGACAGGGCGCAGTTGCAGCAAAAGGTGAGTGGGGTGTTTCGGCAGTCAATTGCGGATGCCAGAATTTTCCAGTCAGAGGAGAACAAGAAGCGGCTGCCGCTGGCGCACATAGTGTTGACGCCGGGCGGCGGCGGCATCCAGGCCATGCAGGAGCAGTACAAGGTGGATTTGCATTTGCTGATGTGGGCTGCGGGGCTGGTGCTGCTGATTGCGTGCGCCAATATTGCCAACCTGCTGCTGGTGCGGGGAATGACGCGCAAGACGGAGATGAGCGTACGGTCGGCACTGGGCGCCAGGCGTAGCCGTATTGTTCGACAATTGCTGACGGAGAGTGTTTTGCTGGCCGGCATGGGCGGGGTGGCGGGATTGGCGGTGGCCTATGCGGGAACGCGGATGCTGCTGGCGCTGGCGTTTCAGGACTCGCCGGAATTGCCGATTCACGCGACGCCTTCGCCGATTGTGTTGGGGTTTGCTTTTGGATTGTCGCTGCTGACCGGCGTGCTGTTCGGAGTGGCGCCGGCGTGGATTGCGGCGAAGGTGCAGCCGGCGGATGCGTTGCGGAGCGGGACGCGGTCGACGGCGGGCGGTGCAACGCTGCTGCAGCGCGGGCTGGTGGTGGTGCAGGCGGCGCTGTCATTGGTGCTGCTGGTGGGCGCTGGGCTCTTTACCGAGAGCCTGAGCAAGCTGCAGCACACGGATCTGAAGCTGGACGCAACGAACCGTTACATTGTGCACATCAATCCGCAGGCAGCGGGATATGGGCAGCGCCAGGTGGGCGATCTGTATCGCACCATCGAAGAGCGTTTTCACGCGATTCCGGGGATGGATTTGGTGGGCATCAGCTCCTACACGCCGATGGAGGACGACAACACGAGTTGGAGCGTGGTGGTGCAGGGGAAGCCTGACCAGCATGTCTCGGCATCGTTCGTGAAGGGCACAGCGGAATATTTCGGTTCGGTAGGAACGAAGGTGGTGATGGGCCGCGGGATCGGGGTGCAGGACACGGCAAATTCGCCCGCAGTGGCCGTGGTGAATGAGACGTTCGTGAAGAAATTGTTCAAGCCGGGCGAGAACCCGATTGGACAGCATTTTGGCGGGGGGTCGAAGTCGCCGGCCGACTGGGAGATTGTGGGCGTGGTGGAAGACACGCCCTACGAGAGCGTGCGCTGGAAGGACCACCTGATGTATTTTGTGCCCATGCTGCAGCGGCCGGCGAGCGACAAGGATCCCATTGAAATGGACGGGATGTTGTTTGCCGGTGCGGTGGTGCTGAAGACGAGCCACCCAATCGAAGGCATGGAGGAGCTGACGCGGAAGACGCTGTCGGGAATCAACCCGAACCTGAGCGTGGTGAAGTTCCAGACGTTCGATGCGCAGATTCAGGACAACTTTACAGAGGATCGAATGCTGCAGCGGCTGACGATGCTGTTTGGCGTGCTGGCGCTGCTGCTGGCGACGCTGGGCATGTATGGAGTGACGGCGTATGGCGTGGCACGGCGCACGGCGGAGATTGGGATTCGCATGGCGCTGGGCGCGGAGCGGGCAGGAGTGACCATGATGGTGATGCGCGGGACACTGTTGCAGGCCGCGCTGGGACTGGCGATTGGCGTGCCGACGGCGCTGCTGTGCGTGAAGTTCGTGGTGGCGCAGCTGTATGAAGTGAAGGGCGCGGATGCGATGGTGGTTGGCAGCGCCGTGGTCACGCTGGCGCTGGCGGCGCTGATTGCGGGCTGGATTCCGGCGCGAAGAGCGGCGTCGATTCAACCGGCGCGGGCGTTGAGGACGGAGTGAGGGCGCTAGGTGGCGGGCGAGCGCTGAATCGCGTAATTGAAATCTATTTGGCAGGGAATAAGTCGTCCGAGAAATCGGACGACTTTTTCTTGGAGGCAATGAGTGTGCTGAGGGCGAAGGGGCGGAGAGCGGGATGGGTCGGTACAGTCATTGGAGGTAGAGGAAGGGTTTATCATCGCAAAGGGTGTGGCCGGGGTTGGCCGCGTCGTGCTTCGCGGCGGTGCTTGCGATTGCGGCTAGGATCTGCAGATCCTTCGACTGCGCTCAGGATGACAACTCCTAAATACATACCCGGACAGATTTACGAACAACTTTTTTGGGAAATGGACTTTTGATGCGAGCGAAGACCGCGGTGGTGCTGGGCGCCCAGTGGGGCGATGAAGGCAAGGGCAAGATTGTGGATGTGCTGAGCGAGCGCTTCAGCGCGGTGGCTCGGTACGCCGGCGGACATAATGCCGGCCATACCGTCATCATTCATGGGCAGAAGTTTGTGCTGCAGCTGATTCCCTGCGGGGTGCTTCGTCCGGGCTGCAAGGGCGTGATTGGCAATGGGGTGGTGCTGGATCCGATTGCTTTTCTAAAAGAGGTTGCCAAGCTGCGCGATCTGGGCGTGGACGTGGATGGGGCTCTGAAGGTATCGAACCGTGCGCAGGTGATTTTGCCGTATCACCGCATGATTGAGCTGGCGGCGGAGAGCGCGCCGGGGCGGAAGAAGATTGGGACAACCAGCCGCGGGATTGGGCCGGCGTATGAGGACAAGATGTCGCGGTCGGGGCTGCGGGTTGTGGACCTGCTGCGGCCGGACCTGCTGAAGACGCACATTGAGGCGGCATGCGCGGAGAAGAACGCGATTGTGAAGGCGTTGTTCGGGACCGGGACCGATCCGCTTGACCCGGCGAAAATGTTTGATGAATACGCGGCGGCGGCAGAGCAGGTGCGGCCGTTTGTGGCGGATACGGGGAGGCTGCTGAATTCGATTCTGCGCGAGGGCGGCAGCGTGATGTTTGAAGGCGCGCAGGGCACGATGCTGGACATCGACCATGGGACCTATCCGTTTGTGACGTCGTCGAGTGCGACGGCGGGCGGTGCGGCCACGGGGACGGGTGTGGGTCCGACGGCGATTGGAACGGTGATCGCTGTGACCAAGGCTTACGTGACACGGGTGGGCGAAGGGCCGTTTCCGACGGAGATTCACGAGGCTGTGGGTGACCATCTGAGGGCGCGAGGCCACGAATACGGTGCCGTGACAGGGCGGCCGCGGCGGTGCGGGTGGCTGGATATTCCGCTGCTGCGGTACTCGAACCAGGTGAATGGCGCGGAGTGGCTGGTGGTCACGAAGATGGACGTGATGGACGAGTTGGAAGAGATTCCGGTTTGCGTGGGTTACGACGTGGACGGCAGGGTTTCCGACGAGATTCCCGCGGACGTGCAGGGCCTGGAGCGGGTCAAGCCGGTGTACACGACGCTGAAAGGTTGGCGTACATCAACCGAGGGGATCACGGATTTTGATAAGCTTCCGGCTGCGGCCCGCGAATATTTGCGGTTCCAGGAACGCGAGAGCGGGGCCAAGATCGGGATGGTTTCAACGGGCCCAGATCGCGACCAGACGATGCTGCTGCCGGAGTTTGCGGCGGCGCTGGACGCGATGAGCGCCGAGGCCTGAAGAGCAAGTGGCCGCGAACAACGATTGAGGGGTAGTTGAATGGTCAGTTTTTTGGTTCGGTTGAGGTTTGCGCCGGAGGATCGGCAGGACATAGTGGAGATTTTGCGCGCGCTGACGGTTGCGTCGCGAGAAGAGCCGGGTTGCGTGACCTACGTTCCGCACCGGGTAGAGAGCGAGCCGGATACGGTGCTGATTTACGAGCAGTATCAGGACGCGGCGGCGGCGGACGCACACCGGGCGTCGGCACACTTCAAAAAGTACGCGGTGGGCGGACTGTACCAGCGGATGAAGGAACGGTCGCGGGAAGACCTTGTTGCTCTGGTCTAAGGTGGCGCTGGTTTAAGGGCAGCTTTCATTGCAGCGCGAGGGACGTCAAACCAGCGGACAGGCTGCAGCCGGTGCATGAAGGTGGTTCCATTGGAACTTTTTCAATAGGCAACGGTTGACCGCCGGGTTTGGATAGGGCTACCATCCGATACGCCTATGCCACTCAAGCGTGCCATGTTTCTGATTCGCCGGATCTGCCAGGCGGTGCTGCTTATGTCGGTCGCATTGACTGCGGGGGCAGCGCAGCCCAAGCCGGGTATGCCGCGGTCCGAGCGCCACGAGAGCAAGCACGAAATCGACCAACTGGAGCAGACCTGGCGCGATGCCATTCTGCGCCGCAATGTGCAGGCGATGGATACGCTGCTGGCCGACGATTACATTGCCATCTCTGCCAATGGAACGCTGCAATCGAAGGTCGACACCCTGAACAATATGAAGACCGGGGTGCTGCACGTAAATTCCATCGATTTTTCTGACCGGAAAGTGCGGTTTTACGGTCAGACGGCGCTGGTGACGTCGCGTGCCGAGGTGACCGGCAGCGGGGGCGAAGGCGAGCTCCAGGGCAGCTACCGCTACACGCGTGTCTATGTGCGAGACGCGCGGGGTGTGTGGAAGATCGTCAGCTTTGAGGCGAGTCGCATCCGCGAGCCTGGCGAACATAAATAGAGTGGTGAGTTTTTGTGCCGAGCGAGGTTTGCCGGCGGTGGCGCCGTTTGGACTCGAGTCACTTTGTGTCGCGAATGTGCCGGGATCAAATGTGCTGAGATCAAGGGTAACCCGGGCAAGTCACCACCCGACGTAATCAATCCTCTACACCTTCAGTTCATCGACAAGTTACGTGTGATTGTATTGCCCCTGAATTAGCGCTTGCTTATCACATTGCGGGCGCGAAGGGACCCCTATACTTCGAATATCCCCCAACACAACCTGGCCGTCTTTCGATCCTTTGTGGAAGAAGCGCGACCTCTTAACGCCTTAGTCACGATCGGGCGATCGCTATGCGGAGATTTCGTTGATTCGGGAGCGGTCAATCCGGCCAGGTGACAGAGATTGGTGGACAATGTGACGGATGCGCCGCGACTCCGCTCGATTCGAAGGATGACTCTGCTGTTTGTATTGCCTGGGTTGATCGGCTTGTTGATTTCAGCGGGTATGTCGACGTGGTACCTGGAGGAATTGCCCAGGGTGCCAGTTCCGGCGGAGATGCGCATGACGCCGCGAAGCGTCGAAGGATTTGTGGTTTACGAGACTCCGGAGGAACACAGGACGTTCACTGCCATCGAACACGCGTCAACGGCGTTTTTTGTGGTGGGGATTGGTCTTGGTCTTGTCTACTTGCGGCGGTGGGGCGTCGCTTACGCCTTAAGCGCGAAGGACGACGAGTACGCGCAGGATGCCCCTTAACATCATCCGGGCCAGTTTTCTGAAGCGGGTTTCGATTCTCTAGAATAGGGCCATGCCGGAACTACCTGAGGTGGAGACGATTGCCCGCGGGGTTGATGCGCGGGTGCGTGGCGACCGCATTGCCGAGGCGTGGTTCGGGTCGCATCGCGAACCGTTCAAGACGCCGGCCGCCCGCCAGGCCAAGGGGCTTGAGGGCAGGGTCATTCTGGCGGTGCACCGGATCGGAAAACACATTGTGTGCGAGCTCGGGAGCCCTGCGGGCGGCGGCGCTTTGGACGAGAGTGTCAGCAAGGCGAACGCGCAATGGATTGTTCATCTTGGGATGACGGGGCGGCTGTTGGTCACCACCCCGGATGCGCCTGTCGCGTCGCATACTCACGCCCGGTTGCGGTTGGAGAGCGGTCGGGAAGTGCGGTTCGTCGATGCGCGGCGATTCGGGAGATTGGAATACCGCGATCTGAACCAAACGAAGGCGTTTGCGGGGGCAGGCCTGGAGCCGTTGACGGTGGGGCCGGAGGAATTTGCGGCGCTGTTTCGGGGGCGGAAACTCGCGATCAAGGCTGCGCTGCTGAACCAGGGACTGCTGACCGGCGTGGGGAATATCTACGCCGATGAGAGCCTGTTTCGGGCGGAGATCAGGCCGCGCAAGGCGGCGGGACGGCTGACGCGGACGGAGTTGGAACGGCTGCGGGTCGCGCTGGTTGAAGTGCTGGAGCACGCAATTCGGCTGGGGGGATCGTCGGTCTCAGACTATGTGGATGCGGCCGGGGTGCGGGGATTTTTTCAGCTGGAGCACTGCGTTTATCAACGGACCGGCGAGCCGTGCCGCCGGTGTGGAGCGGCGATTCGTAAAGTGATTGTGGGGGGCCGCAGCACGCATTATTGCGCTGTGTGTCAGTGGTGATCTACTGTTTTTGGGATTTAATCAAGGTCGCAGCTTCCAGATTTTGTTGCTGGGTTCGAGGTAGAGGTCCACAAGTACTTGAAAACAAAAGTTTGACTAAACGGCCCGTCGATTGCATTTAGGAGGGTGCCAGTGATGTAGAGGCTCCGGGAAGCGATCCGGCCAGCCCAGGAACACAAGGTACCGGCGAGAGCGACCGCCAACGAGCGGACCCGAATGGGAGAGCCAAGCCGGAACCTCAAGATAAGCCACGATGGCCTAGATCGTCGGGCGAGTTTATTCGGGAGGCCAGTGATTGCGCGGAATCGCCAAGCGCCACTCTAACGAGTGGCGCTTTGTGATTTGGGCCGTTCTTTTTGGAAGCCGGGAGCCCATAATTACATGCAGACCTGTTGAAGGGGTACTTACTGGTTACTTGCAAGCCGGGCTCTATCGCTGTACTATCAGATTTGCTGATCCAGCGGTTGACGCGAGCCCCGTGATGGGTTTAGTGAGCTCGCCGCTGACAAGGAAAGTTCGCACATGAGTCGCACGCGACTGCGGCCGGCGGAATCTCTCCAATGGAAAGGCATCACTAGAGGAAAGACGGGCGGAGCTCGAGGAGCGCTGACCGCCACAGGGGCCTGGTGCAAGATCCAGATTGGTGGGGTCTCAGTGCCGAAGGGCGTGGAGCGTCGAGCAAAACCAAAGATGGTCACCGGATATGGCGCACAATCAGCCTGAAAAAGCACGGGCTGGTTATTGTCCTCGATAGAGGGGTCGCCTGACGGTCACACTTCAGCGAAGGTGTTCTTGACAGAAAAGGGTCTTGGTAATTTGCGGAAGAGATTCCGCAACTCTGCGATTGAACTTGCTGCCTCGGTTCGGGCAGGGCAGGTTGTCTCGTTCTCAACCCGACCGGGAGCGACGAATTACAAAGTGAAAGCAGCGCCATTCAATGACGCGGCTGATCAAGAAAAGCAATGAATCCAACAGAAAAGTGCCAGGAAGTGCACGCATGACGACAGAACCGACCCAGCCCCAGATAGAAGCGGGGCCGAGCCCGGCCAACGGCCAGGGCCAATCTCAGGGGCATCGGCGCCGCCGGCGCCGCCGCAAGAATAAAACGAGCCATGCCGGAGCGCCCCAGGGGCAGCAAGGCCAGCCACCGCAACCAGCGCAGGCGCCACCCGCGCCGCAGGCCCAGGCCGCGCCGCCGCCCAAGCCTCAGGGCCAGCAGCAGCAGCAGCCTCCGCGTCAGGGGCAGGGTGGTCGGAAGAAGAAGAAGTTCTTTCAAAAAGGCAGTGGCGCTCCGCCTCCGTCACCGGGCAACAGCATTTCGGGTCCGCCGGGGGGCAAGCGCAAGACCAAGCAACGCGGCCCGCGCGAATTTGTCGGACCGATGGACCACAGCTATCGAACGGTGAACGGCAACATTGCCGACGGTCCGGCCTCGACGATCCAGATCACGAGCAATGGCCACAGCAACTACTATCCCGATACGTACAAGGAGCCGGCAGCGGCCGCCCCGGTGCGGGAGGATGCGCCCACGCGGATTTTCTGCTTCATTGAAGATCTTTTCTTCCTGGCGAAGATTCAGGAGGCGGCTCGCAAGCTGGGTGTGAAGGTGGAGTTTGTGAAGGGCGACAAGGAAGTGGTGACGCGAATTTGCGATTTGCCTGAAGCCGAGCGACCCCGGTTGCTGGTGTTTGATTTGAACAATGCCAATGGCAAGCCGATGACGGTAATTCCGAAATTCAAAACAAAATTGAAGAAAGCGACTTCTATCATCGGATTTCTCTCGCATCTGCAAGGGGATCTGAAGATGAAGGCGACTGAGGCGGGATGCGACACTGTGATGCCGCGGTCGGCTTTCTCGCAGAGCCTGCCCAATCTGCTGCGCCGC
>JANXQR010000461.1 GCA_025353435.1 Acidobacteriota bacterium
CCCAACTCGTAGCGATGGCGCTGCACATGGGCGGCGTGGTCTCGGAGATTTATCCGGGTTCGACCTGGATCAGGAAGTTCGTCGCGGCAATTGCTGCATTGTCGGTTTCAGGCATCATGCGGCTGGCCGAGTCGATGGTGACGCAAGCCCACGGAGTTGGAGGGTAACGCAATGAGTCTCGATCTAACGCCCGTTCATCGCAATCTCCACACCAAGGTGACGTTTCTTGGCTTGGAGTTTGAGGACCTGATTCTGGTGCTCGCGCTCGCTGCTTCGATGAATCTCCTGGCGCACTTCGTCAGTGGCAACGCGCATGTGTTCGGGATACCGCTCAACATCTTTATGGAGTTCGTCGTGCCCGCGCTGGCGGTGCCGTTTTTGATCCTGTTTAAGTATGGCAGGCCGCGTGGCTATCTCACCGACCTAGTCCGCTCGTTCTTCGCTCCAAAAGCCTGGTGCGCATTTGAGCGAGATTCAGAACTGACGCATGCTTACATGGTCGACGAGGAGGAGTAGTCACATGCAGGCCTCGATCAAGACGAAACCGGATGGCCACATCGCTCTCGATCTCGACATCGAGGCGGCGCGAGCGATATTTGCGAGTGTCCTCTTCGCTGCTCGATTCCATGAGCGCATCGTTCCCCTGGTCAAGATCGCGAGAGAGGGTTTGCAACTCGACGGTCGAAAGTCAGCGCGGAGCCTTCAGTCATGCCAATGACGAATGCGGAACACGAACGGAAGTTGAAGGCGCCCGCCGTGTGCGAATTGCTGCCTCTGCGGGACCTTCCGATTGGTGACAACATCATGGTTCGCACCGGTGGCGCATTTGTCGCGGGCTATGAGCTGAGAGGCGTGCTCGCCTACTTTGCCACCGACAGCGACCGCAACCAAACCAAGTCGATGCTCGAAGCGCTGCTTCGCAGCGTGCCCGACGTCAGTATGCGTATTCAGTTTCGATACGAGATCTCCGAGCATCTCGGCGACCTACTCGACAGCTACATCCACGAACAGCGCACCGCGCAGTCGGAGGTGATGGCCCTCGATACCCACCGGCTCAGGATGTGGCGGCAGAAGGAGAGCAGTGGCTTCTATTTTGAGAACCGGCTGCATGTGTACTTCATCTGGGATCCCCGCACCCACGCGAAGCTCTATCACTCAGCACAACAGAACCGCAGTCTTGGTGGATTCACTTTGAGCCAGAAGAAGGCCATCCAGCGGACACGCAAGGAGCATGAGACCTTTCTGGCGGAGTTTGAATCCATCCTCCGGGGCATCGAGGGGTCGATGGAAGCGGCCAGCCTCGGGCCCCGGAGACTTTCGACCCAAGAACTATTCGAGGAACTGAAGCACGCGCAGCACCCGACGCGGCGGGATCGGTGGCAGTATGTGCCCGGAGAGGAGACGATCGAATACCGCAGCGCACGAGAGCAGGCAACCGAGTCGAGCATTCTCAATGAGACCGAGACCTACCTGAATATCGATGGGTATCTCTACGCCGTTGTGAGCCTCAAGGAGCTTCCAGATGCGACCTTTCCGGGGATGTTGCAGAACTTCTCGACTCTCGGTTTCCCCATCGTCATCAGCGGACAAGTCGTGGTCCCCGATCAGGTAAAGGTGCTCAAGAGCTATAAGAAGCGCCTCCAGAAGATGACGGCCGCGCAGAAGGATGCGAACGGCAACTTCAAATCCAATCCCGAAGCAGAAGTGGCGCAAGCGCAGCTGATTCAAGTGCAGCGAGACATCATCTCTTCGTCCCTCAAAACGGCCAAGCTGAGTCTTTCGGTCGTGGTGCGGACCTCGCAACCGGCGGTCACCCTTCGCGATCTCGAACGGTCCGAGCGCGAACTTGCCAACCGGACGCAAGAGGTGCTGAACGCCTTCACGCATATGAACGGCGCGAAGGCCGTGGGGGAAACAATTGCCAAGCGGCGTATCTTTCTCGGCACATTGCCTGGTATGGCGGAGGCGGACAAGCGAGACCAAGACATGCTTACGTCCAATGTTGCCGATCTCGTGCCGGTCGAGATGCCGTGGACCGGGACGCGGAGGAGCCCGCTCATTCTGTTCGAGACACCATTCCGCCAGTTGATCCCGTTCTCGATGTTCGATCCCGACCTTTCCGACGCGAATGGCCTCTTGATGGCCAAGAGCGGCGGCGGTAAGACGCTCGCTGCGCAGCAGATGCTTCTGATGGCGGCCCGCGCGAATCCGCTGATCTCGATTTTGGAGCGTGGTGACTCCTATCAGCCGTTGGTCGAATTGATGGGTGGGGAGATGATCGAGATGTCGCTCGGCTCGGAGCAAACGATCAACCCCTGGGACCTGCCTCGAGGAGAGACCAAGCCTTCGAACGATCAGATCTCGTTCCTGAAGAACCTGACCCGGCACATGCTGGGCGAGAACACACCGCCGGATCTCGATATCGACCTTCTCGACAGCGTGCTGCTCGAAGCCATCGCCTCAACCTACAAGCGCTGCAGCGCGAAGACCTCAAACCCGACTCCGCTCTTCGGGGATCAGGCTGCGGAGTTGGCTCACTGGCAGGACCGTGATC
>JANXQR010000490.1 GCA_025353435.1 Acidobacteriota bacterium
GAAATTCACTGCCAGATGGTGGCCCGGCGCTTTGCCGCGTGGCGACAATTGAAAAACGCCGCCGGCAAGGGCCATCTGCGCGTTTGGAGGAATCACATAGATGCGGTTGGGCTGGATGGTGACGCCGGACTTGACCTCTTCGACCGGGATCCTTGTGCTCTTGGCGATAATTTCCGTCAACATGCTTTCGTGGCTCGGGTCCAGATGCTGGATCAGCACGAACGCCATTCCGGTGTCGAGCGGCAGCGCGTGAAAGAATTCTTTATAGGCTTCGAGACCGCCCGCGGAGGCACCAATGGCGACAACAGGGAAAGAACCCTTCACCATAGCGGCATGTTTCCGCTTGGGATGCTCTTCCAAGGAGACCGAAGGTTTGGACGGACGGGACTTCATCGTCGCTGTGCTCCTGCTTCATTAGATGCGACTTGCAACTTGGGAAGTTGTGAATCCTATGCGGGGAGAAGCCAGTGGCACCCAAAGTATCGTACAGAAGGGCAAAAGACAGCAAATCAGTGGGATCCTTCCCCACTATGAATGAATCTCTTAGCCTTTGAACATTACGACCATCCGCGCTCCGAATAGGGTCGAGAGCGTCGATTTAAGAAAAATCGCCGAGGCGCTCATCGCAACTTTTGCGGGTCGGATTCCGGGATCGTCCCTTGAAGTACTTCTACTCAAGAAGGACCTTTCGTTTCCAGACTTCAAAACACAAGGTTGGCGCTCCGGCACTGCGCTCGATGGCATTCAACACGCCGAAATTGTTCGGCAACCCTTGAGGGGCGGTCTTACGCGCGGAGGCACAGCGTCAACGTTAAAACATAGATTTCAATGGCCAATCTAATGAGGGCATCGCAATTCAATTAAACCGTTTCTTTTCAATGATATGTATTATAGTATTTCAAGTCCCCCTCCGGGCACCAGATAAACTACTTTAAAATCAATCAAATACAGCGTCATTTTTCGTTTGTGCCGAGAATGTGCCCAAAATGCACAAGGAGTCTCATGCTCAAAACAGCATTTTGCTGAAGATGTCGTGGGCTATGGATTCACTCTTGACTGCAACACGACTGCATTCTCGCCGGCTCCATCGCTTTCGAATGCTGTTATTCGAAATGCGACGGGTTGACGTACACGCAGCACTATGAGTGACTCGGTAGATCTACCACTCGTCGAGAACCGCGCGACACCCAAGGCAATCACTTGCGCTCGCACCCGGGCGACGGCTTCCACGAATTACCTTGGGTCGAAGATAATAAAGCGATCTGAGTGGCTAATGTAGACACACGGAAAAAGCACAGTAGCCAATATCCCATCCTCCTCACGATCTGGAACGTTCTGCGACGCGCTGGCTGGGGTCACAAAGGGGATATTCCGAAACATGCGGCTACCGACCCTCATGTCCTGCGGAGGGAGGACAGCGAACGCCCTGCGCGCATCGCTTACTTCTGGTCCCTGAAGCTTAGCTCGCTTGAGCAGCCGCTGTTCCAACTCCAGGTTGCCCCCATACAGAATCGGGCCGTCGCTGCCGGAGTCGACTTGGAGCAATATCGGCCGGGTTCCTGTGTTGGAGAGACTGACTGAAACAACGAGGCGTTGCGAGAACGGCAGGTCGGTTTCGGGGTGTTTTGAAGCCACCAGAGCAATACGTTCGCCGCGAAGGTATTTTTCCATGAGATTGGCCTCATCGAGACAGAGCAGTCCGCGCGAATAGTCGATCAGCACATTGAAATGGGCGAGAAAGTTCTCTCCGAGGACGCCCCGAATCCGTGGATCTGCCGCCTGAATCGGTCCCAGATCCTGGATGACTACGAGAGGCTTCAACACCAGTTGTGAGCCTGCCTGCAATGAATCCAATACCCCGACAGACGCCTGGGACCAGGCTGCGGTGGCGAGCAGGCCGACCGTACCTTGCGATCTCAGGTTAAGTTGGGCAGCGAGCGCGGGGTCGATCACGTTGAGCTGGCTGCCGGTGTCAACCATGAAGTCAAACGGGCCGTACTGGTTGATCTTCACCGGAATGACGAGCAGGGCATTGGCTACTAGTCGCGGCCTGATGCCGGCGATATTGCCCGGGCAACGCGTTTCCGCCTGACTAGAAATGGACGTGAATGCGAAAACGGTGGCGAGAAGGACACAGAAGGAAATGCGGAGCGATGCGAATTTCATGTCGGCCTCCGCTCGCGGGGTGCGAGCCGAAGGCGACATTGGCGGCTATATCCGGCTACCTCAATGGATTTGGGGTAGAATTCGTGTCAATGAGATATTGAAAAGATGTTGATTGGCATAACTGCTGGCGATTGTTGAAGTTGAATAAGTAAGGCGTGAGGTGAGGAGCCAAACGCAAGGTCAGCCTTGAACCGCAAGGAAGCTTCCCCAATGGCTGAAACACAATCCCGTCCTCGGTTTGTACGCTTCGGCGCGTTCGAGGCGGACGTGCAGACGGGCGAACTGCGCAAGGATCGTGTGAAGCTGAAATTCGGCGGGCAGCCATTTCAGGTGCTCGCCATTCTGCTGGAGCGGCCCGGGGACGTGGTCACGCGGGAAGAGCTGCAGAAGCGGCTGTGGCCGGACACGTTTGTCGATGTCGAGCGCAACCTCAATACCGCCGTCAACAAGATTCGCGAGGTTCTGGGTGACTCGGCCGAGACTCCGCGATTCATCGAGACTCTGCCGCGGCGGGGGTATCGATTCATCGGTGAACTCGAGGCACCGGTTCAGCCAGTAGTTCCGGTAGTCAGGGTCGAACGGGATCGCGGCCCACGCCGTCGTCAAGTGTGGATGAAGATCGGCGCAGGCGTTCTCGCCATCTCGGTTATTGGGCTTGCAGCCTTGGTTGCTTATCGATGGCGTCGGCCGCATCGTACGCAGGAGCAGGCGGTCCTGACTGCCGTTCCGTTTACGGCTCTGCCCGGATTTGCGAATTCCCCGGCTTTCTCTCCCGATGGCTCCAGAATCGCCTTCGCGTGGAACGGCGATCCTGCGCCTGGGACAAAGGGCTTCGACCTATATGTGAAGGCCCTCGGAAGCGAAACTCTTCTCCGGCTTACGCGGCAGCCGTCGGAATGGATTAGTCCGGCGTGGTCCTCCGACGGCACACAGATCGCCTTTCATCGCATGGCTGGCGCTGACACCGGAATCTACGTTGTCCCCACGCTTGGCGGCCCTGAGCGAAAATTACTTTCCACCCGATTGCCGGGGGGTCGGGCTCCCTTCTCCGGTATCAGTTGGTCGCCGGACGGCAAGTGGCTCGCCTTCGTAGATGTGGCGCCGGACGAAAACCATGGACGGATCTATCTCCTCTCAACGGAAACATTGGCGACCAAGCAGATTCCGACCAATCCCACGTGCGTCCGTGAAGGTTTTCCGGCGTTCTCCCACAACGGCGAATATCTTGCATACTGCTGTTTTAGAAACGACTTCGAAGCTGCGCTCTATTCTTTTTCGCTTCCGGACGGAAAGCCGAAGATGATAACGCCATTTTGGCCTCTTGCAAGTGGGTTGACATGGTCGGCTGACGACGCGAAACTCATTTATGGCAGGTGGAAAGGGGAGTACTTAGGCGACCTCGTTGAAGTCTCGGTTTCGAATGGTTCGGCGAAGCGGCTTGGACTCGAAGGGGTCAGGCCTGCTGTTTCTCCCAAAGGCGACAAACTTGCCTATGGCTCCCTTTCCATTGACTCAAACCTCTGGCGTAGAGACCCGCTTCACTCAGAAGCTCCGCCCGAAGAACTCATTCCTTCCTCGCGGGCACAGTACGCTCCTCAATACTCTCCAGACGGAAAGCGAATTGCCTTTGCGTCTCTACGCTCGGGAGTGCAGAGTGTTTGGGTCAGCAATGAGGATGGCAGCAACCTGGTCCAGATCTCAGACCCCAATAATGTGAGCGGCAGTCCCCAATGGTCACCGGACGGAAGCAAGATCGCGTTTGACTCCTTTCCCCGGGACCGCTGGGAAATATATGTGGCCGATGTGGCCGAACGGAAACCCAGAAAACTGATCACCAATATCCCCTCCGTAGTTCAACCCAACTGGTCCCGCGATGGAAAGTGGATCTATTTTGTTTCCCACGAAGCTGGCAGGGAGGGAGTCTATCGTTGTCCCGCCTCGGGCGGCGACGCCACCGCGGTTTCCAAAGATATCCATGGATTCAATCCGCGGGAGTCTTTCGATGGGAAGACAATTTATTTTGCAAGCGGGGCCACACTGAAGAAAGTGCCTCTGCCAGGGCAGCCCGGCACGGAATCAGAGGTGGATGCATCTCTTCGCGTGGCCAGTTGGACACTCTCTTCAGGCGGTATCTATTTTGTCCCTGCCGATGCGCTCAAGTCCGTCCGATACTTCGAATTCGCCACAAAGCGAATACGGACAATCTTTGAAGTGGACCGTCTTCTCGGTACCGGCCTTTCGCTCTCTCCGGATGGCCGCTGGATCCTCTATTCGCAAGAAGGCGATGAGAGCGGCGACATCATGCTTGTCGATCACTTTCGTTAGTACTGGGTTCAGTGGAATCGGTATTGCGTTTGGAGATAACAAGGAAGCCCCCCAATGGCTGAAACTCAAACCAGCCCTCGGCTTGTTCGCTTCGGCGCATTTGAAGCGGATCTGCGAACGGGCGAGCTACGCAAGAATGGCGTGAAGCTGAAGTTCAGCGGGCAGCCGTTTCAGGTGCTCGTCATCCTACTGGAACGCCCTGGCGACGTGGTCACACGGGAAGAGCTGCAAAAGCGCCTATGGCCGGACACGTTTGTGGATGTCGAGCGCAACCTCAACACCGCCGTCAACAAGATCCGCGAGGTCCTCGGCGACTCGGCGGAGACCCCGCGCTTCATCGAAACACTCTCCCGCCGAGGGTATCGGTTCATCGCGCCGGTTGAAACGGATCTTTCGCTGGCAAATCAGGCCCTGGTGAATCATGTCCCAATCCAAGGGCCGATCGAGACACCAGCAAAGCGGAGAAGGCTATTCACGCTGTGGCTGCCAATCCTTTGCGGCGCAGGCGTCCTGGCAGTCGGGCTTGTTCTCTGGATCTCGTTCCACAAGACAGTAAGAACCCCGAGAGTCATCCGCTTCACACAATTGACCCATGATGGCCATGGAAAGGGCGGCCCCATCCTGAGCGATGGAGTGCGCATCTATTTCAACGAATCGTTTCCGGATGGTAGAATCCTGATCGCCCAGGTGTCTGTGAAAGGAGGCGAGGTTACTCCTCTTTCCCTACCGCTCAAGGCCCCGAACGTTCGCGATCTGTCGAGGGATGGGACTGAGCTTCTGATCGCAAACGCCGAGGAGAGTGCCGAAGGGACTGATGGGAATTCGATTTGGGTTCAGCCCGTCGCGGGCGGATCGCCACTTCGGATAGGGTCCATTCTTGCCGGGGATGCCGCGTTTAGCGCCGATGGGACCGGCATCATCTACGGTAAGGGACATGATGTGTACGCGACCAACCGAGACGGTTCCTCACCCAGGAAACTGTTCACGGTCGAGTATTTCCCCGCCCATTTCCGGTTTTCTCCCGACCGCAAACTCCTTCGATTCATGCAAAGTGACAACTCAGATAATTTTTGGCTCATGAGCGCCGCTGCAGATGGAACCGAGCTTCGCAAGATGTTCCATGCGGGTCCGGGAGATTGGAGCCCGGATGGAAGATACTTCATCATGGTCAGGAGAGACTCGGGCTTTGTGAGTGGCCATCTTGAGGTCTGGTCGCTCCCGGAGATGAAAGTCTTCCCATGGACCAAACGGGAAAACGAACCGATTCGGTTGACATCGGGCCCGTTCGAGTTCTGGTGGCCAGTTGCAGGAAAAGACGAGAAGGAAATCTTTGCGCTTGCATTGAACCCCCGCGTTGAAGTGATTCGTTACGACTCGCACAGCCACGAATTTGTTCCATATCTCGACGGAATATCGGCGGAGGGTCTGGCCTTCTCGCCAGATGGTCAATGGGTTGCCTATACGTCCTACCCGGATGGGACGCTATGGCGGAGCCGACTGGATGGAAGTGAACGGCTCCAGCTTACCTCGCCGCCGATGAAGGTAGCGATGCCACGCTGGTCGCACGATGGTTCGCAGATCGTCTTCAATGCAATTCTTCCCGCGGCCAGCTGGAATATTTATGTGATCTCGAGTGCAGGCGGCCAGGCCGAGCGTCTGCTACCCAGCGAGAAGAGCCAGTTGGATGTGGATTGGTCGCCAGACGGGAAGTCAGTCATCTTCGGCTCCGCTCTGGAACGGGACGGCGCCATCCATATCCTCGACTTGAAATCCCGGCAGCTCACTACCTTGCCCGGCTCCGCGGGATACTTTTCCCCTCATTGGTCTCCGGATGGCAGATACATTTCGGGCACGACCGCCGGATCCCAAAAGTTGATGCTCTTCGATACCTCCACGCAGAAGTGGACGAAACCGTGTGATTGTCAGGTGGGTTACCCGATGTGGTCGCATGACGGAAAATATCTCTACTTCGAATACTATCCTGCAGAAGACAAGCCATACCGGATCGTCCGCCTCCGGATGAGCGACCGCAAGATCGAGGATGTCGCAGAAACCAGCAAGGTTGGTCGCGAGACGACCGGCTCCTGGGGGCAGTGGTTTGGGCTCGCCCCCGACGAGTCTCCTTTGCTCGCGCGCGACATCAGCACCCAGGAAATCTATGCCCTCGAAATGCAATGGCCATGATTGAAAGGGAGGTTCCCTCTCGTTCTCTCATTCCACAATCGCAATCTGAAACGACGTATCCCGACTGCTCGACGACGCAGGGCAGTACAACGTGATCGGAAAGCAAAGCGTCACCCGGGATCAGCTCGGCCACCAGACCGCGTACCAATACGACCTAATGGGCCGCGTGAATGGTGACTGCGTCGACACTGGTCCGTTGCCCTAGCCGCAGCTCACGTCGAGTACTGTGATGGCCTCGATAAAATGCGGTCTAAGCTATTGATAACACAAATGGTTAAGCGCAAAGGTCACGTTGCGAATAATCAAGTCCCCCTCCGGGCACCAGATAAGCTATTTTAGAATCAATAATTTACAGTCAATAATTTCGTTTGTGCCCAGAATGTGCCCAAAACTATGCGGCGGCAAACATCGGGTCATCGAGAGCTAGGTTTGATGTTGTTTTAGCTTCTTCCCTACCGCGCTCATATGCCGCGAGACGCCCGAATACCTCCTGCGTAAATTGGATGACATTCAATTTCGCTTTGTCGAGATTGGGAACGTCCGCTGGGTCGAGCCCATCGAGTGTTTGACGGAACGAAAATACCGCCTTGAATGCATCGCGCTCGTTAAGCTCGGTTTGCAGGACCGGGATGCCGGCAGCGATGAGGCCGTTTTGGATATGCGCGAGGCCCCGAGTACGGATCGAAGCGTTGGTGCGCGTCAGCAGGACCGCGTAGGGCGTTTTCTTCTGCGTAACTTTCTCGCTCTGCATCAAGACGCGGATCGCGCGGCTCGCTTCATTGGCGTCAAGCTGCGATCCCTGGGTCGGGATTACGACAAAGTCCGCCTGGGTAATCGCGTAGAGCACCGTCTTCGATGCTGTGCCTTCGAGATCAACAACAACGAAGGGCGTCTTCGACGCTGCATCCTCAATCCTCTCGATGATCGTATCTTCATCAGCATCAGACACTATGGTGAGGTGCGGCGGTGTGTTTCCGCCCGCCGCCCAGGTCTGGATCGGATGATTGGGGTCCG
>JANXQR010000504.1 GCA_025353435.1 Acidobacteriota bacterium
GTATGACGGGCTTCCATTGCGGTGTCTGGAACCGATCGTTGATGCGATCCACGAGGTCTGTGACGCGCTGCTGTAAATCGACATAACTGGGAATGCGGGTGCGACTTGGTGCAGCAATCTGCACCATAGCGACCCGCCCAACATGCCGGGGGTAATCTTCGAGCAGCTGTTCGAAGGCAATGAGCCGCTCCTCAATTCCCTTGGTGTAATCGAGCCTGTCAACGCCCAGGACCAGGCTTTCGGCACGCACGCCGAATTCTGCGAGCAGCGTGTCGCGCGAAGGGCGCTTTGTCGCCGGGTCCACCTTGGTGCCGTCAAGGACGACGCTCACCGGGTAGGGGCGAACGTTACTGATGTGCCCATTCCTGCGCACCGTCATGTGTTCGCGGTCGGTGCGCGACTCAAGAACACGGTCAACGGTGGAAAGGAAATTATTGCAATGCAAGGGAGTGTGGAAGCCGATGAGGTCGGCGCCAAGCAGCCCATCGAGCAATTCGGCTTGCCATGGGCAGATGCCGAAAGCCTCTGGATTGGGCCAGGGAATATGCCAGAATATGGCGACTCGCGCCTGCGGCCGAGCAGCCTTGATCAGTCGCGGCAAGAGCGCGAGGTGGTAGTCCTGCACAAATACGCTGGGATTAGGGCTCGACTCCATTTCTTCAAGCACCGCAGCGGCGAATTTTTCGTTGACTCTCTGGTAGGACTCCCAGTCCGAGGCGCGAAAGATGGGCCGGGTGTGGGCTATGTGACAAAGAGGCCAAAGCCCTTCGTTGGAGAATCTGTCGTAGTAGCCTTCCTCTTCCTCGCTTGAAAGCCATACGCGACGAAGGCTGTAGTGGGGGTCTTCGGGAGGGACGCGCAAGCGGTCGAATTCATCCACTGTCTGAGCGTCTTCACTACCGCTACCGTGGGCCACCCATAGGCCATCGCAAGCCCGCAGCACCGGCTCGATCGCAGTAACCAGGCCGCTGGGGGGAACAATACACACGGTCTCCCCGTCCTTGCGCACATGCATGTAGGGTTCACGGTTTGACACCACAAAAATGCGGCCCGACCCGGCGCGCTGTTTCATGTGTGCTGCGAGGCGCTCCGAGGTCCAAAGGTGTGCACCTTCATCGCGCAAGCGGGCCTCAGAGGCAGCCACGGCACGCGCCTCGATAAGGCTTTCAGCCATGGTTTCCACCTCGCGGGCCAACGGGGAAAACAAGCTCAACTCAATGGCGTCATCTTGCCCGACATCGTCGATGTGGCCCATCCGCAAGCGCCTGAGCCGGTCTGCCACACGAGTCATGGGCTTCATCAGGAACGAGCGGACCATGAGGATTGTCACGCCCACAATGAGGACAACAAATGCCGCGATTCGAAGGAAGCTCCGACCCCACACCTGGGTGCTCTCGGTCCGAATATATCCGGCATCCTGAATCAGGACCAGTGCTCCGGCTACGCGGCCGGCGACACTGAGCGGAATTGCCTCCTCGAGCCACTGCTGATCGGCATCATGCCCGAACGCCGCAGATCTGACGCCGCGCTGGGTGGCTTTGTCGACCAATCCGTGCGGCAGTTCATTGAATAAACCAGCGGGACCGGCCGACGCGATGAGCCGGCCCCGCCAGTCATAGACACCCAGAGCCAACGCAGCTTCCCTGGTTCGCAGGCGAGCGGCCTCCGACGTGAGTACGGCAGTCGGTCCCCCGTTAAAAGTCTGCTCCATTTCCGGGAGAAGGCTCGCAGCCTGCTGTGCAGTACGGCGCTCCAGATCCTCGCGCAGCATATGTTTGTGGGCCAACACTTCAAAGTAGGTGGAGGCAACTGACACCAGCGTAACGCCAGCGATGAGTACCAGGATCAATCGCAATCAGAAGAAATGCATGTCACCCCTCCTAATTCTGTTCTAAACGAACTTGCGTTGGTTTCGCGAGCAATTTGGAACAGCCACATTCCACTCGGCGGACTTGTGACAGGTAACGGCTCCAGCATTTGTGGAGCGGATTGAGCAGCGATCGGGCATTCCGAGTTGATTCGCATGCAGCCAGAAGATTGAGGTTTGATTCCAGCTTGCCGCGCCGGAATCGCCGACTTTCCTGGCGCGAACTGTGACTCAATGCCAGCGAATCGAAGAACGAATTGCCTTTGGCTTGGCCGCCATGACAGCCGGAACTCCTAATCAGCGAGAGGCTCTCAGAAATGCCTGATGGGGTCGCCATTGCTGTTGATTGGAGTAGCCGGAGTTGCAGTGGTGCGCTCGCTGAAGC
>JANXQR010000221.1 GCA_025353435.1 Acidobacteriota bacterium
CTTGCACGCGATGCCCCGTTGGGTTGGCGACACGAATTTTATGACGGTAATTGGCGAAACGCGGGTCATTCCCGAGGAACTGGAAGACACGTGGAAACGGCTTCGAGCGGGATTTGAGGAACTTGATGCGGCTGAATAAGGCCTAACTGAGAGCGCGATCAGGACCTGCGCCGAAGTTCGATTCCGCCTTCATGGACGATTCTTCAAGATTCTTCGACCCTGTGAAAGACGGCACCACTCGACAAAGCCGAGGGGAGATAATCACGGCGAGGTCTCGACTGTGAACGCACAAAGTGTTAGAGCATCTGCGAAGGAAACCTGGCCCGCCCTCCCTCAAAGCGCATGGAGCGATACCTGTGCCACTCTGCTGTTGTGGATGCAAGTGGTGGGCAAGGTGCGGCTGGCGCTGGTCCCGCCCATCAACCACTCCTGGCATGTGACGCTGTATCCGACCGTCCGCGGCGTCACCACTACACCCATGCCGCACGGCACGCGCATGGTGCAAATCGATTTTGATTTTCTCGATCATCTGCTTGTGATTGAAACCAGCGAAGGCGCGCGGCAAAGCTTCGCTCTCGAGCCGATGACCGTCGCGGCGTTCTACTCAAAAGTGATGAGCGCTCTCGACGCAGTCGGCGCACCGGTTTGCATCTGGCCCACACCGATGGAAATCCCGAATCCGATTCCGTTCGAGCAGGACAGAACGCATCACGCTTACGATCCCGAATTCGCGCATCGCTTCGGCCGTGTTGTATTGCAAACCATGCGAGTATTCACGACGTTTCGAGCGCAATTCCGCGGCAAGGTGAGCCCGATTCATTTGTTCTGGGGCGCGATGGACCTGGCCTGCACGCGCTTCTCCGGCCGCACCGCTCCCGAGCATCCCAGCATGCCGGGACTGCCTGACCGCGTCACCCGCGATGCCTATTCTCACGAGGTGTGCAGTTGCGGGTTCTGGCCGGGGATGCCGGGCATTGAGCCTATGTTTTACAGCTATGCCTATCCTGAGCCGCCAGGGTATAAGGAATACTCCATCGGGCCGTCCTCAGGTTCCTACGACAAAAACTTCGGCGAGTTTGTGCTTCCGTACGAAGAGATGCGCCAATCCGCCGACCCCGACGCCACGCTGCTCTCCTTTCTGCAGAGGACGTACGACGCGGCGGCCGACTGTGCGAAATGGGATCGAGCGGCGCTCGATGTAGATTCGGCTCTGGTAGGAAAATAGAAAGAGCGCATTCTGCCTGCGCATTCGTCGTGTACCCCGGAACATCGCAATTCCCTTGAAGATCTGTTGTGTCTCTGCAGCGGCACCCGAAATGACACTTATTCCGCGGCGACGGGCTCTTCGGCATTGGCAGCCAGCGCCAGGCTGGGTTCATCCACGCCTGCCGTGTCCAGCAGGTTGCGCGGCAGCGATTTGCCGGTGCGCACACCAAGTTGTTTCAGCATCTCCACTTGCCTCACGAGGTTGCCGGGCCCCTCAGTCAACTTTTTCATCGCGCCGTTGTAACATTGATCGGCTTTGCGCAGGTTTGCGCCAATCGCTTCAAGATCACTCACGAACCCAACAAACTTCTCATAGAGCGCTGCGCCGCGATTCATTACGTCCTGCACGCTGCGCGCCTGCAACTCCTGCTGCCACAGGTTATCGACGATGCGAATTACGAACAGCAACGTCGTGGGCCCAACCAGCAGTACCTCTTTGTCGTATGCGTAGCGCCAGAGTGAATCGTCTTCGTACAGCGCCGCGAGAAATGCAGGCTCTATGGGCACGAACATCACCACAAAGTCCGGTGAGTCGATCGCGCTCAGCTTGTGGTAGCGGCGTCCGGCAAGCCCGTCAATGTGGGCGCGCAGTGAGGCAAGATGCCGCTTTGTTGCTGACTTGCGTTCTTCCTCCGTCGCCGCATTCACTGAATCCGAATATGCGACGAGCGAAACCTTGGAGTCGATCACCAGATGCCGTCCGCCGGGCAGATTCACGATTACGTCGGGACGCGCCTTGCGCTGCTTGTCGTCGCCATCGTCCACCGCACGGTCAAACGTCTCCTGCACGCGGAACTGCTCGCCTTCGCGCAGGCCGGCTTTTTCCAGGAGGTTGCGTACGATTAATTCTCCCCAATCGCCTTGCGCTTTCGAGGATCCGCGCAAAGCGGTGGTCAGGTTGCGGGCCTCTTCTGTGAGTTGCTGGTTCAAGTTGCCGAGAGTGCCGATCAGGGTTTCCAGCTTGGTGACGCCGGTCTTCGAATCGCTCTGTGCCTGCTCTACCTTTTCGCGGAACTCCTTGATCTGGTCGCGAAGTGGCGAGAGCACCGTGCCGAGATCTTTCTGACTTGCTTCAGCAAAGGCCTTTGACTTTTGATCGAGAATCTCTGCGGCCAATGTTTGGAACTGGTCCGCAAGAGATTTCTTTGCGGATTCAAGCAGGGCCACCTTTTCAGCCAGGCCTTTTCGCTCGTTGTTGAGGTCGGCCTGCAGTTGGCTTTTCTCGGCAGCCAGGTTCCGTTCTGCATCGCTCTTCAATTGCAGGTCTACAGCCAGTTGGTTGCGCTCAAAGTTCAGGGTAGCAATCGTTCGCTCACGCTCGCCACAAAGCGACTCAAATCCGGCCCGTGCACCGGCGAGATCTCTCACCTGGGCCAGTTCGGCGCGAATTCCAGCCAGCTCAGCGATAAGCTCACCGGTGCGCTGAGCAAGCTGCGCTTTCTCGCTCGCCCATTGAGCCTTCTCACTTTTCACGAGCATTGCCCGCAGTCCGAACCCCACCAGAATCCCCAGAACAGCCGCGAGCGCGGCAATCAGACCCTGCATGATTGCTCCCCTTCACTACTTCGCCTAATGTACGCCTTTTGCCTGTGCATTTGAGGGCAGAAATTCATGCCCCGTCCGTCACCTGTCTGGTACCCGGAGCTCTTTGTCTCACTGCGCGCATCTTAAAGTCTGGCGAGCCTTTACACACCCACACCCGCCCGATAGACTTGAAGTTTCGAGGTCACGTGCGATTTTTTGCTTCGCCGTGGTTGTGCTCCCCCAGCACGGGCCGGTATTGTAGGCAGGCGGAGCTTGAACAATTCACCCTATTCCGGATTCTGAAGTTCCAACCCTACGAGGAGAAACACGCATGGCCGTGGAAGAGAAAGTTAAGCAGATCATTGTGGAACAACTACAGGTGGACGAGGCCGAGGTGACGCCTGGCGCCAGCTTCCAGGAAGACCTGGGCGCGGACTCCCTTGATGTGGTCGAGCTGGTGATGCAGTTCGAAGAAGCCTTTGACCTGGAAATTCCCGATGAAGATGCCGAGAAGATCAAAACTGTGAAGGACGCCATCGACTACATCGAGAAGAACGAAAAGACCGCGAAAGGCAAGTAGCCGGTGAATCGTCGAGTTGTCATTACCGGCCTGGGGCTGGTATGCGGTGTGGGCAACACCGCTCCTGAAGTGTGGCAGCAGCTCATTGCGGGCGCCAGCGGTGCGGCGCCCATCAAGGGCTTCGACACCACAGGGTTTCCGGTGACATTTGCCTGCGAGGTCAAAAACTTCGACCCGCTCAATTTCGTGGACAAGAAGGAAGCGCGCAAGATGGGGCGCTTCATTCATTTCGCGTTTGCGGCGACGCAGGAAGCCCTTGCCCAATCGGGCCTCAAGATCACACCCGAGATCGCGGATCGCGTTGGCGTATTTATCGGTTCCGGCATTGGCGGATTTGAAATCATCGAGCGCGAGCATGCCAATCTACTGGCGGGCGGTCCGCGCAAAATATCTCCGTTCTTCATTCCTGCGACCATCATCAACATGGCGGCCGGGCAAATCAGCATTCGCTACGGAGCCCAAGGTCCAATCTCGGCAACCGCGACAGCCTGCGCCACCTCAGCCAATTCCATCGGCGACTCTGTGCGCATGATCCTGCACGGTGATGCGGATGCGATGATCGCCGGCGGATCTGAGGCCGCGGTGACGCAGCTTTCCGTGGGCGGATTCGCTGCCATGCGCGCACTTTCCACGCGCAATGACGAGCCGCAGCGCGCCAGCCGCCCCTTCGACAAAGATCGCGATGGCTTTGTAATCGGCGAAGGCGCCGGAATCCTGATCCTCGAAGAGCTCAAATTCGCAAAGAAGCGCGGCGCCAACATCCTGGCTGAAGTGATTGGCTACGGCATGAGCGCCGACGCATATCACATGACAGGCATTGCTCCGGAGGGCCAGGGAGCCCAGCGCAGCATGCGTGCGGCACTGAAGGATGCAGGCATCTCGACCGAAGAAGTGGGATACGTTAATGCCCATGCGACGTCGACTCCCGCCGGTGATGGCAATGAGTCCCGTGCGATCGAGCGCGTATTCGGCGAACACGCGGTCAGTCGGAAACTGAAGGTGAGTGGAACCAAGTCAATGACTGGACACTTGCTGGGCGGCGCAGGCGGACTCGAAGCCGGTATTACAGTGCTGGCACTCCAGCACCAGATTCTGCCGCCCACCATCAATCTAGAAAACGTCGACCCTGAGTGCCACCTGGACTACGTTCCAAATAAGCCGGTACCGCACAACTTCGACGTTGCGCTATCCAATTCCTTCGGCTTCGGTGGCATCAACGCCACGCTGATCATGCGCCGCTGGACCGAGTAGGCCGTTCACCACTTCCCGAATCCCAGGCAACAATTAAAACGGCGCGCATCACAGGATGCGCGCCGTTTTAATTTCCGCGAATATGCAGTTCAGCCCGTCACGGCAGCGACCCCTACACCGATAAGGACCACTATCGCCCACCAGCCGAAGGCTGCGATATAGCCCCCGCTTCGTTTCACTCCAGCAATAGTGGCCGTTCCAATTCCTACCAGGACAAGGCACCAGATCGTGACAAAGTCGAGGGAGGTGGCGAGGCTGTAAAGGGCTGCGTTCGTTTCAGCAGGATTCAGAAACGCACCCAGGTTCGTTGGAGCGTAATTCTTTATGTTGAACGACTCCGGTGCGCCCCCCGCAAAGATCACAATTATCCCCAAAAGTGTCTTCACCACCGACGGGAGCATTCCGTACATCCAAACAACAAACACGCTGCCAAAAGTGGCTTTGCCTCCGAAGCCGAAGTTGATGGTTCCCCACATTACAAGCGAGACGACTGCCCCTAACCCCAAAAGAAATATCGGTGACGCAAGGAATATGCCCTGCGTAACGGAAGTCGAGATCTTCATACGCTGCTCCCGTTGCTCGGGAGTCAATTGTGCCATCTGCTCCTCGGCCTTGGGGCTGATCTTGATCTGATTTTCCGAGACCTGGCGCATACCGACCTTTGTGTTTATTGCGCCATAAAACGCGTACCCGAGCACGAGGTAGATGATGAATGGGAGCCACCAACTCTTATGCCCGTTCTTGATGTCGTTGAATGTCTTTGATGGAGCGGTGAACGCGTCAGTCACACGCTCGATTTGCGACAAGCCGGGAGTTCCCTCGGCTATCGGTTGAACACTTGCGTCACTCATATTCGCCTCTCAGAGTCTTTGTGGGTCTGAATCGCCGCGCCCGAGCATGCAGACCGCCGCCCCCGCGAACGGTTGCAAGTTTTCCCAGCCTCGGTTTCCTGCCAGCGAAACGTGTGGAACCAGGATGGCAATGCGTTTGCACGCGATTGTACCCCGAACGCGAGACGGCCTGCATCATTTTCGCGCAAATTTCAGAACCGGCGCGACTTAGAGATCGCGAGAGGCCACTTGGGTAGGCGAAGACGCGCGGTTGAGCGGATTCTTTACCGGCGGCGGTAGCGGCGAAGCGTACTTCTTGTAAACCGAAATGTGGAAACACTGCTGGCGGAACTCTTCTTCCACATCGATCGCGCCCGCGCGCTGCAGGGGAAGCAGCCAGCCGCGCATCCACGAAAGCTCCGCGCGGCTCATGCCATGCTTCGCCAGGTCCACGGTCGCGCCGGTCAGGTGCGGGCTCACCACGTCCCCCTCCGCGGCCGCCGCATTGCCGTTGGTCATTTTTAGCTGCTTCTGGTATTCCACGGTCCGCACCGCTGAACTCACTTCAATCGGATGCCCAAACCGTGCCAAGTGCGCGTGCGCCAGGTCAGCGAGGAAGTTTGCAGTCCACGGCCGGCAGAACTTGTGATTCTCGGCGAGATTGCCATTGATCGCCAGCGCCAACGATGCCGGCAGAGGCACCAGCAGCTTCTGCGCAATGCGATTGGCGAGATCCTCCTCGTCAAGGATCCGTTCTAGTCCCTCAGCTTCGGCCATCTCGTTCTGGCGGGACAGCGATTCGAATGAGCCCTTAAGGGTCGACGGGGGAAGCAGACGGCTCAGGTGACGTGTAAGTGTCTCCGCAACTGGCACTGCTGAAGCCCTATCTTTCGTCGGCCGACGATGCGACCTTGAGGTCGCGCTCCGACTTGACGAGCGCCGCCGCGAAATCGCGCTTCGGTGTGCGGTGCTATTTTTGGGGGACGGATGCGACGAACTAGCCTTGGTCTTGCGCGCGGAAAGCGTTGCTGCGCGCGATGCGGCATGCCGCCGCGCGGGAACCAATACGCGCTTGTGGGCGTTCGCCAGTCGAGCCCGCGAAGGGACATCCGCGGATGCAATGGAGACGGCGGCCGCGAAGAACCCAGCCACCAGCACGAGGACCAATAAGATATTCCGCACCATAAGTGAAAGGAAGCGGAGATACCAGAGCAGATTCAGTGTAGTCGCACTCTGGATCTCCGGTCGAGTGTCTGACAGGATACGGTTGAGTCTGATAACTGGACTTTCTTCAAATGTTCGTTGCGACGCCTGATGGTGCCCGACCTCCCGCAAATTGCATATTTAAGGCGCCAATTGAACGTCTATGGCATCGATCTGCCAGGTCGGTTTGTGCGGCCTGTTGCTCTCAGTTCGCGGTAGAAGCCAAGGTCGTTGTCTCGCAGCATTTTGGTGATGTAGGCGATTTGACCGTAGTGCAGGCCGAAGTGCTCGACTACCTGGTAAACGGCGTGCAGGCCGGTTACGTGATAGCCCTGGATTTCATAGTGGGCATGCAGTTCGGCCTTCGTCAGCGAGGAGAAGACGGGAGCGGCCTCGGCCATGGTCTTTTCCAAATTGGCGAGAAGTTCTGCCGGAGCAATACCGTCTTTGCGGGAGAACTCCGCCGGGCGATCGCGCTTGTCCTCAAGATGCTGGAACGGCGCGATGAGCCACTGCGTGACGTTGCCATTGAGATGAAGCACCAGGTTTCCAATGCTGTTGCTTGCCTCGTTGGGGCGCCACCAGACCTGTTCCTCGTTGAGGGATTCGACGCAGGAGCGAAGGCGGGGCCAATACTGTTCAAGCAGTTTGTGGCGCGAGAACTCGATGAAGAGGACTGAGGTGTCAGGAGCGCTGCCTGTCATATTTGAAATGCCTCCGGGGATGAGTCACATTCTTCTTCGGGATCGTCCTTACTGACTGGACGCGTCTTACTTACGGGCGCGTCTTACTGATGGATTTTGTCTTACCAGCGGGTCGCGTCTTACTTTTGGATTGAGGTTTCCGTGATCCGTCTGAACAATCCCCTGTCGATCGTCTTGAGCAGCTTTTCATCAGAATCGTTCAAGTAGCTCCAGAACATGATCCCCCCGAGTTTGTGCGCAACGACATATTTGCACTTGGCGGTCAGAGACTCCTCATCTTCATACGAGACGAAGACGCGCTTCTCAGGACTGTAGAGATATGGGACCGATGAAGTCGAGTCCCAATAGCGGGTGAAGCCATGGTTTAACATGGTCGAGTCGATCAGGCTGAAGGGCGCGTAAGCGTTGGGGATAGGCGTACCAGGTTGATAAAGCCCGTGGTTGACATCGGGAACTTCGCCCCACATGTGGCCGTAGAACGGCACCCCCAGAACCAACTTCTCTGCGGGCACACCGGCTCTTTCAAAAGCATCGATTGAGGTATCGGCGGAGATTTTCGAGGGGTCGGCCGGGTTAGTGAACAGGGGCGCGTGGTGGCCGGTGATCGGCCCCGATCCCGGTTCGTAGTAGTCGTATGCCATCAGATTCACGGTGTCGAGATATTTCTGCGCTTTTGACATTTCGGTGTGAGCCAGGAAATCATCGCCAGAGCCGGCGGCGATC